>JBJTRR010000995.1:0-2360 GCA_046076185.1 bacterium
CGGAAGCCACCTGTCGATCACTTCCCGTAGAAGAAACCGTTCAATCCCATACCTCTGCATGATCCGGCCAAATCCGGAACGGAACGACCATGGTGCGTCCAAGACCTCATGGCGCGATGGAAAGCGCTGTGAATCGCCGGAGGATTCTTAATAACATTATTGGCCTTAGTATAACGGGAATTGCCTGGAATGGCGGAACGGGTCGGCTGAGGGCCGACGAACCAGCTACCCGACTGGCGGCCAAGGTTGAGGCCGCGACAACCAGTTCGGTACCGAAGCCGGGCAAGCCCCCCGAGCAGCTTCCGGAACCGGCCGAAAATTCGTCGGCGAAACTCTCAAACCTGCAACAGGCCCGGCAGCTGATTGCCATTGCCAACGACCGGATGAGCCGGGTGAACGATTATTCGTGTACCTTTATTAAGCAGGAACGTGTCGGCAAAAAATTATTGCCGCCGCAGACCATTCTGATGAAGGGCCGCACCAAGCCACATTCTATTTATTTTTCGTTCCAGACGGTGCATAAGGGCCGTGAAGCGATTTACTATCCCGCCCGATTTGCTGACAAGCTTGTTGCCCACGAAGGCGGCTGGACGGGTTATCTGGCAGGCACCATGCACCTTGACCCCATGGGTCGGCTGGCTATGTCAGACAACCGGCACCCGGTTTCTGAGGCTGGCATAAATAAACTGGTTGCAAGAGTTTATGATAGCTGGCACAACCATCTTCAGCCTGAGCACGATGTGACCATCGAGCCTGGCCTGAGCCTGGCCAACCGATCGGCCACGATGGTGCAGACTCGGCATGAAACGCGGTCGCCCCAGTTTCAGTATCACATGGTGCAGATTTATTTCGACGACCAGCTCGGCCTGCCCGTGCGGTTTATGGGCTATGACTGGCCTGCCCGGCCAGGTGCCCAGGCTGAATTGCTGGAAGACTACCAATTTGTGAATCTGCGGCTGAACACGGGGCTGACGAATCTTGACTTTGACCCGGCCAACCCGTCGTATGCCTATAAAAAGTGATCGTCAGGGCCTTTCGGGGAACTGATAAATCTATGAGTGGCCAGCCTTTAAAACAGGCTGGCTGTTTTTTTTGTTATTAATCTTGGCAGAAATTGGAAAGCTCAATAGAATTTCGACGTCCACATCAGGGACAGATGTGAAGCAAAAGCGGGCCGGTTGCTTGCAGCCCATTGGCCCGGCTGAATGAGAATAAAGAAATTTGCCTTTTCCAGGGAGGGTTGGACATGGGCATGACCGGACAGAAAAATGCTCAGCTTCAGGTGCATATCCGCTGGATGATCCGCCGCGATATGGCTGATGTCATGGCCATTGAGTCTGCCCAGAAGTCGTTCCCATGGTCTGAAGACGAGTTCCTGAAAGCGCTTAGACGCCGCAACTGCATTGGCATGGTGGCCGAGGCCGATGACCGTGTTGTGGGTTACATTATTTACGAGCTGAACAAATACAAGCTGAGCATTGTGAATTTCGCGGTGCATCCTGATTTTCAGCGGCGTGGCGTGGCCAGCCAGATGGCGGCCAAGCTGATTGGGAAGCTTTCAAACCAGCGCCGAACCAAGATTTTGACAACGGTGCGGGAAACGAATCTCGACGTGCAGCTATTCCTGCGGTCGATTGGCTTCAAAGCCATTGAAATCATTCGGGAACTTTTTGACGACACCGGCGAGGATGGCTATATCATGGTCTATTCACATGATGAAGCCAAGCCGCCGCAGCTTCTGGCCGGCTGAATTCACGCGGCATCAAATAAAGGGGCACACACTTGAACTGGCTTTACAAGGGTGCCCCGCTTCTTCGTGCCGATGGCCGATGTTCGGTCATGGGTATTTTGAATGTTACGCCCGACAGCTTTTCTGACGGCGGCCAGGCGTTTTTACCTGACTTGGCCGTAGCCAGGGCTTCAGAAATGCTTATGCAGGGGGCCGATATTCTTGACCTGGGTGGCGAATCAACCCGCCCGGGGGCCGAGCCTGTGCCGGCTGATGAAGAATGGCGGCGAGTCGGCCCGGTTCTTGAAAAGTTGCGCGAGCAAGTTCCGCAGGCCCTGCTTTCTATTGACACTTTCAAGCCGGAAGTGGCCCGGCAGGCCACGGCTCTGGGTGTTCAGATTGTCAACGACATCACCGGCCTTGACCCGGCGGGACAGATGGGCGAGGTTGTCGCTGAATCGGGTGCTTCGCTGGTGATCATGCACATGCAGGGCACACCGGCCACCATGCAGAATAAGCCGCAGTATGATGACGTGGTGGGTGAAGTGCTGGCTTTTTTTGAGCAGCGTCTAAGATTTGCAGAACGACTTGGCATAGGCCCTGAGCGGATCGCCCTGGACCCCGGAATTGG
>JBJTRR010000996.1:0-3401 GCA_046076185.1 bacterium
TACGGCAAATCAGGGCTTTTTGGCGTTTTTCTTGGCCAGAGTATTTTCATAATAGTCATAGGCCAGGCGGCGCGTCGGTTCTCTTTCCGGATAGACCTGACAGGCCTTTGCCAGTTCGACAAAGGCTGCCAGGGCACACCCCAGAAAGAGATCATCAAGAATCGTTTCCAGGCTCTCGTCTGTCATTCGTCAAAGTTCTGATCGATGTTGTCCTGCTGCATTGGCAGATGAACCTGGATAAAGGTCGATGGCGGGACCGATTCAACCGTGATCAGGTATCCCACGCGGTTGACATCATGAAGTCCGCTGACCAGATACATATCGCCATCCTCGCCGTCAATCAGCGTCCAGACCCGGCTCAAGTCACTTCGCCGCACATAATCAAATTCTGGCCCATACGTTTCAAAGAGACAGCCGCCACGATCATCGACTGCCCAGCCGGCCCAGGGGTTGATATGATTGGTGATCAATTGAAATTCATTTTCAAATTCATCTTCCGTCATTTCAATAAAAGCTTCGGTCATATTTTGCTCCTCAATTGCGATGGTGATTACGTTCAAAAATCATGCAGGTGTCGTGTAACCCTGGGATAAACGACGATCGGTAGACCTTTTTGGAACTGCTCGCCCCATGGCTGAATCGAATGATATCGGTACAGCACTGCTCCAGCCCGGCCGCAAAAGCAAGCCGTTTCGTGTGGAAGGTCAATGGCACATAGCCTGCCTCGCGGTCAGAATAATCGCCCATCAAGATCGCCAGCTTGCCCTTTGGCTTCAGGGCCCTGGCACAGTTGCGAATAAACTGCCCATAGCGGCGGAGAAACTCTTCCAGGGTTGGGGCCCGGGAGAGGTCTCTCGGATCATCAGCATAAAGCTTCTGACGCCAGTAGGGCGGATGGGCCCAAATGAAATCGAAGGTCGATTCACCCGGAAACTCATGCGGATCACACGCATCAAATCCGTCGTGGATATCAAATGAGAAGCACGCGATCCCCATCTCCTGACAAACATCTCGGGCCGTGCCACTGCCGGTCATGGGGTCAAAAACCATCGAAGGCCGAAAATAGTTCATGAGGTCCTTGATCAGATTGCCACCACAATTGCCAGGCCATTTACGGTCGCCATACTCTCCAGCCCCGTGAAAATGATAAAGACTTGTCAGGTGCGGCACCGGGCTGCCATTACGCGGTGCCTGCGGCAGTCGGGCATAAACGGGCCGGTCACACTCCTCGTTCCTCGTTGCGTCCCGTTTCCTGCGACTGGCGTAAAACGGATTCACGTCATTGGCAAATTCAACCATGTTTCATTCTCCTTTCGTGTTGTGATTTTGTTCGGCCAGATAACCGCCATAGGCCTTCCAGGTGAAGTCGCTGGTGTTCACCACGATCACGCCGGCATCGCCCGGGCTTGCCTCGACCATCAATCTCTCGTCTGTCAGATCTTGAATTCGAAAGCAGTTATGACTCACCCCGAGACTCAGATTCGACTCGATCTCAAGATGGCAAATGCCGATAAATCGGGCCGTGGCATAAGCGGCATCGTTGAATCGGCCGTGCATGAGTATCTTCAGACGATTGAGCCAGGTTGGCACCGCATAGCCGTGCCAGTGCAGATAAACCGTCGGCGACACATGATTACGGTCAAAAAAGATCACGCAGGCCCTGTTACCCATGGCTGGCCTCCATCATGGCGATGGCATTTCTCAGGGCGGGTTCATAGCGATCACCTCGCCATGAATTGACGCCAAAGGCGATATTCCCCAGGGCGAGTTTATCGAGTTGTAAAACAGCGACGTGCGAAGCTTTCTCAAAGACGATGCCAAGCATTCGGCCTTCGTCCGGGTCGCGGAAAAGCACCACATGAAACGGGGCTCCCGAGATTCCATTACGATGATATTGCAGATTTTCCATTTGCAGTTGCATAAAATGTCTCCTTTTGATTTCCATTACATTTCAGTCATTTGCAGGCGAAGTTCAGCAAATTCCCGTTCGAGTTCGTCGTGATAGGTGTCGAATTCCGAGTCGCAACCGGCGGCCAGGTCGCTCAAATACCGAGTGAAGTCGTGGTCAGAATGAAAATGATGGCGATAGAGTGTCATGGCAGAATCCTTTCCAAGGGTGGGGCGGGTTTTTGAGGCCCGCCCGATTGGGGTTTTAGTCTTTCTTTTCCGAAGCGGTGCGAAGCGTGATGCGGCCATCGAGCGGCACTGATTCGAGCTGGATATTGAAACCTTTGCCATCGCCATGTGCCCAGGCACTGCCGATGCGGGTCCATATGCCTTTCTGGCCTTCGCGGTCGCGGACCTGATAGACAATGTGGCTTGGTAACTTCGAGCCGGTTTCATTCGATTTGGCGTTCGTCATGATGCAATTCCTCTGTATTTTTGGTTTTGAGCCTCGACCACCGAGGCCTTATGTCATGTGCCTGAAAGCCGCCATAGCCGGGGCGAAACCAAAGTGAAGCGCACCGGTCAAGCGGAATGACGGAAAGGGGCCCTTCAGGGAATAAACCGTTATTCTGCTTGACCGGACCGGCGGCGGCTTTAAACATGACCGAAATAAGGCCGGGGTTGAGGATTCAGACCAGTCAAATTCAGATGCAATCGGTTGACGAACCAAATTGAAATCTTATGCAATCCATGTTCAGCCCAATTGTTCCTGTGGTTCAGGTGCCGAGACCAGACTGATTGCAATTCAGGAAACCACTTTTTGCCGTGGGCTCATGATGGTGATGGCCATCATGGAAATGCAATCCGGGTCGAGCGGCTGATCGGCCCAATGTCACTGGAATAGCCACTCAGAAAAGTCGATGACAAAAACGGGCCGGTCCAAAAACCAGGTGTCCAGTCGAGAAAATCTTTCAATGCAACTTACCGAAGTCGTTTTCAAAATGAATATTCTAGCTCTGGAATAAAATCGGCGGACTCTGTTCGGTGATATACGATACTGAATGACTTGATGTGCAGGATTTCAAATCACTTACGAATATTGCATTTGTTGAATTGCAACTGAAAATGTAACTTCATGTTGGAATCACTCATTTGTGAAATCGCGTGAAAACCTGTGCAAGTCTTTATTTTCACGGTTCTGGATTGATATGCCCCTGATTGATCGGAGAATTGGGTATGCTCCGGATTCACACGATCACCAATTCGGCATCTGCCAAAGCCTATTATCTGCAGGCTTCGGATTACTACACCCAGGGCTCGGAACTGGTGGGCCAGTGGGGCGGCAAGCTGGCCGACGAATTCGGCCTGCAGGGATCGGTGTCTCAGGAGAGTTTTGAACGTCTGGTCGATGCCCTGCATCCGGTTACGGGGCAGGAACTGAAGCCGCGTCGGAAGGAGAATCAGCGGGTCGGTATTGATTGCACTTGGTCGGGCCCCAAGAGTTTCAGCGTTCT
>JBJTRR010000997.1:0-3255 GCA_046076185.1 bacterium
TTTCGTGTCGGGGCATCATCAGGCCATTTTTCAAGTATTTTGTCGAGTACGCCGGCAGACCTATTTTCATTTCCCCGCCACGATTCAAGAAAGGCTGTGGCAAGCTGCAAGCGAGGGTCATCAGGATATATTCCTGACAAAAGCTCAATCTCACCCGCCCATTTTTCTGGCAAGGTTTCTTCGTTATCTTTAATAGCCAGCTCAAGCAGGGCATCCTGCGGTTGATCCAGCGCGAAAACGCCTCTGGCGTAAACACTTCTGGCCTCGTGCAAACGCCCCTGTTTCATTAATATCTCATGAAATTTCAAGCGATGCCGAAGGGCCATTTTGGAAACATTTAAATGCTTCAGGTATATCACTTCGGCTTCATACCACCGGCCTGACTGGGCCAGCGTTTCAGCGTTTTTCAGCTCTTTTTCGTCGTTCAGAATGGCTTTGATCCGCTCGGCTTCAGCCCGGGTGGGTTCGGTTCTAATCTCGTCAATTAGGCGGGAGAGAGTGGTTTCATTAATCTGCCCGCTCAGCAAAGCATTGGCTTTTTCGATTTTGATCTGATCAATCACCGACTGAAACGCTGATTTCATTAACAAAACCGATGGCTGCTGGCTAAGCACATTGTCAACCAGACCAATGGCCTGTTGCGGCTCTTTACGGCTGTTATAATCCTTGGCCAGTTGTAAGTTTTTCTCGGCCTGGGCTACTTTTTCAAGATCCGAGTTATAAACAAATGCCAGCAGAAGCAAAGGCAGTATCGGCAGAACAAGCCAGAGGTTACGTCGGTTCGGTCGTGTGCGGGCAGGCATGGTTATATTTTTGCCAAAGCAGTTTGCAAAATTCACCAGGAACAGTTTCTAAGACCATCATATCAAAATGAAAAAGCCGGGCACAAAAGGCCCGGCTTCGTTGATCAGCAAATGTTTTCTGACCAGTCAGATTTTTGATCAATAGGCGTCGGCCGAAACCACTTCGCCACCGGCAATGGTGGAAAGTGCTTGCCAGACACCACGAGGAGCTGTGATTCCGTTATATGCCTGGCCAGCGCACTGGAAGGATGTCGGGCCCCAGCTTGCGATAGAATCCTTCACAAATTTCACTGAACCATCAGCAAAGGCCACATTCACACCACCAGGGTGAAAGCTGTTAGCTGTCATATCGTAGTTCCCACCACGACAATAACGGTTGGCGCCAGCATTGAAGGTTTTGAAATAATTTGGGGGAAAGCCGGTTGCGATCACACCATCGCCATAGTCGGCTGAAGTCCACCACTTCGGACCAAAACCATCACCACCTGTGGCCTTGTCGGCATCAGCAGCTTTTGTATAAGTGGATTCGATGAACATCATGGTATTTGATGTTCCATCCGTAATCTGCGGGATTCGGACAGGAGCCTGATCTGACCAGCCAGCACCTCGTCCACCGATATGATAAAACATACCGAGGTTCCAGGCAGAAGATGGATTAGCAGTGGAAGAATTCCAAGTATGAACAGGGTGTGGGCCACCATTTCCAGCGTAAGAGCTGTATCGCATTGGAATAGGTGAATCATCCCAACCATCGCCTGCCATTCCAGGGTAACGAGTGGATGCTATGATTCCATCAGAAGGACACCACAGTGTTGAAAGACCGATACCGGAAGCTGTTGAGTTCGGGGCCAGGTACATCATGACCTGGGTGTTGACCATGTTGAACACATTGCCCTGTTCAATGAATTGGGCTAGTGCTACCCACTGGCTGAAGTTCTGACGGATTAAATTTCCGTTATAGTTGCGACCAACATGGTCGCCCATCGGAAAAGAACCATTTGAACTTTCATAATTGTGTGCGGCAAGGCCCAACTGCTTGAGATTATTGACGCACTGAGCCCGGCGAGCAGCTTCGCGGGCTGATTGTACTGCCGGAAGAAGCAGAGAAATGAGAACGGCGATGATCGCGATCACCACCAGCAGCTCGATAAGCGTGAAACCTCTCCGTTTGAGGGAGAACTTCTGAACCATAGCAAACTCCTTTTATGAAGGAACCGAACCGACCAATTCATCCAGTGGAATAGTATCTACTTGATGACCCAAAAACTCGAGCCAGTAATCCGGTTTTACTCACTCTTTATCCCTGCGACGCGCAGGTGTATTACTCTCAGATTCAACACCCTTGGTCTTTTTGGCAGTTGCCTTGCCGGCTTCAGGTGCCTTAGTCTCAGTTTTGGCAGCCGGGGCCGGAGCCGGGGCAGGCTCGGAACCACCACAGCCAGACAGAACAACGGCCAGTACGGATGCACAAAGTAGTGAAAGCGAGGTCTTTCTCATGGCTGATTATATCAATCTCGACGATGGAAACGGTTTTGATTTTCAGTCAGAGTAAAAGCATGAATCACGAGGAAGGTAAGCCCTTCAGCCATAGCTCACGGGTTTAACTCTTGTGAAAGATCCGTAAATGTGACTAGTTACGATACAGGATAGCATCTTACCAATTACACCCATTATATGACTATAAAGTCAAGTTATTTTTTATAAAAATCGTTCAGGTGCTTGACGATTCACCATCAAGCACCGCAAACCAAAGAAATCTCTGTAGAAAAAGACAAAAGATCCAAAATTAGAAGGCCCGCTTTACGGCACCTTCAGCCATTGTTGCCAAGATCAGTTTTGAGCCTGAATCAGGCAGTTGCCGTAGATTCTCTATCGCCTGTTCCGAATAGCCAATCGCCACTTTCCAACAGTCATCAATCACAGGACTGGCAAGCAGCATATCACGAAGCTTAGCCCTTCTGGCTGAAATATTTCCGGCAGAAATCACAAGTTCACGGGCCCTGCGGTACGAGGACTCGTCGGCAGAAGCTAGATATCGAATGAGTGGCAAAGTCAGTTTAATCTTGTCCATATCGGTGCCCAAGCTTTTCCCGGTGGTTCGTTCATCACCAAGAATGTCTAGCAGATCATCAACAATCTGAAACGCGATCCCCAGATTCCGACCATATGACTCCATGTCGGCAACCAAATCCGGCGAAACTTCGGCAAACTGTGCACCAAGACCAGAGGAGACGGCAGTCAGCTCGGCGGTTTTGCCACGTATAATTTCGTAATAAGTCTCTTCAGTCAGTTCCAGATCGCCACGGTGATGATTCTGCATCATCTCACCTTCCCACACCCGATTTGTCGCTTTGGCGATCCACTGACAGGCCAGGGTTGAACCGGTGGAAGCCGCCAAATGAAAGGCGTGCGTGAAAAGATAATCGCCCAAGAGAACAGCTGCCTCGTTGCC
>JBJTRR010000998.1:0-11913 GCA_046076185.1 bacterium
GTGGGTAGAATCGGGCTGATCTGGCTGGCACGACTGGCCAGCTCTTCTGACGCTCGTGGCACTTCAAGCCCGGCGTTTTCCCGCTGTTTCATCAACGAGGCACGCCACCAGATCTGGTCGGCCGGCAATTCCCACCACGAACGGTCCTGGGCCATTTTGTTTAACGTGGCCGAAGGCAGCCGCGGCGGTCGTTCAGAACGTGCTGATGCAATGACGGCAGAAATTGCTATCTGGGTCAGATCATCCTGTACACCTGTACGATAAGTCAGATAAGTGCCGCCAAGTGTGGCAAAGCCGACAAAACCAGCCACCAAGAGAGAAAGTGCCGGATTAAATTTCAAAACCTGGGCAGGTTCAAGAGTTTCGTCAGACGCGGTTCTGTCATTGGTTGAATAGTCAGTCAGGCCTGAATTTCTTGTTCCTTCACGGCCAGCCTGCCAGCGCATGATATCACCAACAGAAGGCCAGGTCTCAAGGTCGGCCGCTTCTTCCGGCTCAACAGCAGTTGGTTTTGTCAGGGGTTCTGCCAGCAATGATTCTTCTGCCACCACTGGCTCTGGCGTTTTTTGGGTAATGGCCACCAGTCGCGGAAAATCTGTAGCCAATTCGGCTGATTCGGCAGTCAAAATGGCTTCAGGCGCAGGCTCGATAAGCATTTCAACCGAACCATCTTCCGGCTCGGTTGAAATCAGGCCCAGCGGCAGTGACTCATGGCTTTCGGGCTCATCCGGCAATGTGGTATGACACGCATCGATAGCGGCCGGAATGCTTTCAAAGATGGGCTCGACACTGGCCAGCCATTCTTCGAATTCAGCGGCCTGATTGCATTTCAGGGCTGAATCAAGAGAATCGGCTACATCGGCAATACCGAGAAAAGCTGATTCGGCGGGCAGGTCAACGGTGTCATCTTCAGTGTCGTTACAAATGTAATCTGCGCTGAGGTAAACCGATTCAGGAAGGATTTCGGCAGAGTCGATGACCAGGCTGTTCTGGCCCGGGAATTCGGTGGTGGTTTGAGCAACCAGGCTTGGCGTGACCAGCTCAGGCTGAAATTCAACCGTATCTGCTGAAATGACAGCGGTTGCGTGCGTGGCTGGCTCTTCGATTGCATTTTCTGCGGGTTGTGCTGGTGATTCAAATGCAATTTGATCGGCCGGCAGATCACGGGCTGTGAACATTCGGCTTAGTCGTGGAATCGGGCTTAAATTCAGGGCATTTTCAGAAATATCCGTGCCTGAAAGTGCCGAAATACCATGGCGAATTGGCGTGGCCCGGGTTTTTGAAGTGATTTCAGATGACCACTGGTTTAGTATTTGATTGAGCTGGGCTGGCGGGGCGGTTTCATTTCTTTTGATATTTCGCGAAATTTGATGCGAAATGGAATTGGAACCTGCAACTGTTGCAATTTCATTTAAAAGTGATTGATTTTGTAATTTTAATTTCAGTAATTCAGCTCTTCGCTCAGGCAATTCTGTTGTGGCATGATCTGCCAGCCTTGAGGCCACAGGTTTCAAATCTGTCCTGATTCGACGTGCCTGGCCAAGATCGTTCTGCACATCGCCTGCAAGCATTTCAGCCGTGCCAGTGGCAGCAACCTGTTTTTTCAGAATGGGGCGGGCAGCATTCACAGAAGCACTTGCCGGCATAAGAAAATCTGATGATTCAGCGGGTCTGACGGGTGCCGATTTTATAAAGGCTGCCGCGGGCTCAACACGGGCAGGCTTTTCTATTGGTTTTTCAGCGATTGTATTAACAGGCGTTTTGACGACTTCCGATGGAATTTCACCCAGATGAAGTTCGGGGGTGAGTGTCAGGCTTTCAGTTGCCTGATGACTTACTTCCGGTGCCGGGTCAAATTCAAATGCAACATGGCCGATTTCAAAAGTGTTACCGCTGGCAAGCACAAGTGTTTCAAGCAGCCAGCCGGTGGCGGTGCGGCACCCCTGGGCAGGGCCAACAGGGTGCAGGCACCAGTGGTCGCCCTCGCGCCGAAGAATCACCTGCACATCAGCAATTTCATCGGTGTGGAGCCGAATTTCGCAGCGGGGGCCACGGCCGACCCTGACCGGACTACGATTGAGATCATACAGACCCGGGGCCTGGTCAGGCCGGCGAAGGTCGCGGAGTCTCAGTTTAATCACTTCCATTTGGTTATCGTCCGGTTGTGCGTCGAAGTTGAAGAGCGCCAGGCAAAAGGTCAGGTGTGTTTGGTCAGGTCAAAAAAGTTGGTTGTTGTTCCTTACGGCTGTCGGGTCATTCCCAGGCTTCAACGAAGAGATCTCTGGCACCGCAAAGGGTGCGGTCAGCCAGACCGGCCATGGCCGCGCTGAGAAGCACCAGAATTGGCACGTTCCAGCCGGGCAGCAGCAACCACGCCATGGCAATGCTTACGCTGCCACCCAGCACAGCACCCATCAGGCAGCGATGTTCGGGGCTGGTACGAAAAATGGTGCGTAAGCTGCGCCAGAGTATCCACAGCGATGCCAGGCCCAAAGCCGCCGCCATGGGCAGGCCAAGCTCAATAAGCATTTGCATGATTCCACTCGGGGCACTTGAAGCGTGAACCGGTGCATGTTGCCAAAAAGCAACAGTATCAGAGTATGCACCAAGGCCGAGGCCAGTCCAGCCGGAAAACCGCCAGAGGGCAAGCGAATCTGACAGCCATGTGTCAAAGGTAGATAAATCAGTCCAGATTCGCTCAAACCCGAATTCGCGAGAATGATTCCAGACGGCACGGGGCAAATATCCGGCACAAAGCCCCAGAGCCGGAAAAACCAGCGAGATGACGACGAAATATCGTTCAAGATCGGCTTTGATGGCAAATAATCCGACAATCATCAGGCCCGCCATTGCCGGCAAAATGGCAAACCACCGGCCCGAAAGCCCGAGCAGGAAGGAGGATATGACCATGGAAAGCACCAATACCAGCGAAAGCCCCTGATAGCCGCGGTCGCGCAGACGTTCCAGCAGATCAAGCCGGCTGCCGCGACGCTGGGCCATGAAGCAGAGACAGCCGAGCATGACCGGCAGGCTGATGCTTGCCAGGCAGACTGTGCTGACCAGGCCGCCGGGTATGATGCCCACAAGGCCTGTGGCTGAAGGCTCGTGAATGGCCCAGACACCTGAATTTTGTTCGTTTTTGATGGCCAGCGGTGTTGAAAAATGTGGCGATCGTGATATGTCGACCCAGCCGGGGCCGATGACAAGTTGCTGGTCTGGCTGGAACAGGCCAATCAGGCCCGGCGAGCCATCGAGCATCTGAAGGCCAACTGCCACTGAATTTATGGCACCCAGCATGGCGACAATGGCCAGCAGCACAATCAGCTTGGACTGGCGGTCTGTCCATTTACCGAAAAACCAGAAAACACCAACGCCTGAAGCAAGCAGAACAAGCCGCCGCAGGCCTTCCGGCCGATTCAGACTCAGCGCAATTCGGCTGCCGGCAGGTGCAGGCTGATTTTCGCCGGTTGTTTCAGCAGTTAGCTTAATGGGCGCCTGCCCGTGTGCATAAACCTGGCTGGAAGTGGGCGAGAGCCGGGCCACAATCGCCTGTGGCAGGGGCAGAAGCTGAACCACGGCCCATGCACAAAGCCCCAGAGCGAGAAACAGCAGAGGGCTGGCCAGAAAAAGCCGGTCGCGTTTCCAGCCGATTCGCACAATGCCGGCAGCCAGTGAAATGCCGACACCCAGCACGGCCAGCGGTGCAAACCACCAAGCCACGCCACCAAAAAGCATGCCGGAAAGCAGAATGACTGCCAGAACAGGCAGTGGGCAAAGCCATTCCAGCAGAAAGTCGTGGCGGCGGGGCAGTGCAATCATCGAACTGTCCCCTCCGCATAGCTGGAATAGCTCTGAATGGCCATGGTATTTGGCGAAGTGGCCCGGCTATGGGGCTCGTGCGGGGCCGGCAGGTCGGCCCAGCCGGTGTCTGACCGGCCGGGCATGGGCAGCCCCTGAGTCATTTGTGCGGCGGGTGCGCCATAGCTTGACCAGTTGCGGTAATCTTCGGTCAGACCGTTATAAACCACGCCCATCATGGGCACGCGGCTTTGTTCAAGCATGGTCGTGGCCCGCTGAATGGGGTTTATGCTGTGCGGGTTGGCCCGAACGACCATCAGGCAGCCATCGACAATTTGGCCCAGCACGCGGCAATCGGCCAGGCCCAGCACGGCGGGGCCGTCTAGAATCACGCGGTCGTAATGTTTGGCCAGCCCGGCCAGCAATTGCCGAAGTTCGCGGCTACCAAGAATTTCAATTGGTGTGTCGCCCACAACGCCCGTTGTCATGAGGTCGAGATAGGCAATCTCGGCGGGCACTACCACTTCCTGCCAGACTTTCTGGCCGCACAGCACTTCTACCAGGCCTGCCTGGTCCTGATTGCTACCCACCAGTCCGCCCAGGCTGGGGCGGCGCAGGTCGGCATCAACCAGAATCGTTCGTTCACCGGCCCGGGCAAAGGTTGCGGCCAGGTTCAGGGCCGTGGTGCTTTTGCCTTCACCAGCTTTGGCGCTGGTGACCAGAATTTTGCGAATGGGGGCCTTGTGTTGCAGGGAATAACCCAGAATGCTGGCCCTGATGTTGCGATAGCTGTCGGCCTCAAGCGAGTGAGGCACGGCTGTTGTCCACAAATGCCCGGCCCGTTGCAGTTTCGGGTGGCGGCGAATGCGCGGCACCACGCCAAAGAGGGAAAGTCGAAGGCTTTCGGCAATTTGCTCGGGGCTGCGAATGGTTTTGTCGGAATGCTCAAGCAGAAGCACAAGGCCCAGCGAACCAGCCAGGCTGCCAAGGAACGAGACAACCAGCAGAAGTTTGCGTGGTGGCCACACAGGCTTGGTTGGCTGAATCGGCGAAGCAGTGACGGTGACCGGATTGGTGCGAGTGGTCGTCAGAAGCTCAAAGTCGCGAAGCTCGCCCCGAAGGGTTTCAATCGACGCAATTTTGCGTTTGCGTTCTTCTTCTTTTGTACGATAGGCCAGCAACTTCGGCAGTGCATTCTGAATCAACTGGTTGACTTCAGCCATTCGCTGTGAGATCTGTTCCACTTCCTGCCTCATGGCATCAATCATGTCAACCGGCTCTTCAGCTTGAAGACGAACCCGCGGCGCTTCGTTCAGATCAAACTCATAATCCTTGATTTTCTCGTCCAGTGAATCAATTTTATCTACAAGATCTATGAAAACAGGGTCTCGACGGTGTTGCCGCAGATTTCTCTCTAATTTTTCAGCCCGTTGCACATAGATATCACGTTTGGATTCAAGCTCGTCAATGGCGGCAAGCAACTGGCTACTCTGCCCTTGATTCACCGGTTCGGGCCGCAGCCTGAACGTGTGAAGCTGGTGCTCAAAGGCGTCGAGCTTGGACTGCTTCTGCATAAGCACGGTTTTGAGGTTCTGATATTCGCGCTCAAGCAGGCTTTCGCCATCGGGCGAAATGATTCGCGACTCACTCAGCAGCTTGTTGGTTTCCCTGACATGCTCGTCAAGCTCTCGTTCAAGCGTGGCCAGGGCACTTTTGACATGCTCTCGCGAGTTTTTGATCCGGTCTTCAACCCGCTGGCTGACTTCCTGGTTGAAAGTCGTAATCAGTTTGTCCAGAAGCAGGGTGACCCGCGCCGGGTTGGCCCCTTTCAGCGTAAGCACAAAAAAGTTTGTGCCAGGCATCGGCCGAACCGAAAGACCGGCGGTAAATTCATCGGCCACGTCCTGCTCGGTGCCGTCAAGTTTAATTTCTTCGTTCATACCGACCTTTGTGGCCATGCCGCGTGAACGCAACAGGGCGGCATTGGTGGCGACAAATTTATCGGTGTCCTCGCCCGATTTCTGATCGATCTTGCTTGAGATCATGCTTTTGACATTGCCATCAAACTCAGGCGGAACGATCTGGATTTCACCCATGGCCTGGTATTTGTCAGGCATGCGGATGACCACAATTGCCAGCGTCAGAAAGCCGACAAATGTCATGCTTAAAAGCAGCCAGAAGCGGCGACGAAGGGCGGCCAGATAATCGCTTATGGTTTTGGGCGTTTCCTGCAAGGCACCATGGCCGGCCATGGCCATAGGGTGTTGCTGGAATGGTAATGGGATTCTATCCATGAATCTCTTGCTCCACCGGCACTCCGGCCAGATTCCGAAACGGTAGTCAATCCATCGTCAGGCTTCAGAGGAGTTGTATCATATGTAACGATTCTGCGGGCTTGAAGCAAGACCCCAGAACAGAGAAATCTTATTGCCGATCATTCGTCAGATGGCCTCCATTGCCGGATTATCAATCGTGTTCGGGCGCAGATCCATCGTCAGTTCCCTCACGTTTTCCGGCTCTGCAGCCATCGCTTCAGAAACCGAAAAGGCCTTCATGTATTCCACCCGATGGATGGATGCGCGAATCATTCGCAAGACATACCGGTAGATAATGTCAGGGTCGAGAAGTGTCGTCTGGTCGTCAAGTGCGATGGTGGTTGTGAGACTGCCCGATTCGCATGGCAAATCAAAGTGCCAGGCCAGCGGTTGCCGGCCTGGCCCGTTATCAAACGCCAGAATGGTCTGGCTTTCCGTCGTGATTTCAAGAGAATTCACGCCCAGCTCGCGGCAGGCGGCAGCCAGCAAATCCCACACACCGGCTTCAGTGCGGCAGATTTCCTGCTTCTGAATGGTGGTGAAGCAGACAACGGCGGCAGTGCGGTCCTGTCGCCCACGCGACATTCGTGACGAAAGATCGCTGCGAAGGGTCGTCAGCTCGTCGCGTCGGCTCATCAGCACCACCATAAAAGCCGTGCAGCCGGAAAGGCCAAGCGTCAGGGCCAGAAATTCATGGTTAAACGCCAGCCCCAGCAGAACCACGCCGCACAGGAAGCCGGAAAAGCAATAAAGCAGCACGGCGGCTTGCCTTGGGTTGAGCCCCAGGCCGATCAGCAGGTGGTGAATGTGTCGCCGGTCGGCCGCTGAAAGTGGCAGGTTGCGCACCCATCGGCGGAAAATGGCCATCGCCGTGTCGGATATTGGCAAGCCCATCGCCAGAATCGGAAAGAGAATCGAGACCGCTGAAGGGCCTTTCAACGAACCTTCCACGCCAATCACGCCGACCATCAGGCCAATGAGAAGGCTGCCGCTGTCGCCCAGAAAAATACAGGCCGGATGCCAGTTATATAGCAGAAACCCGGCCAGGCCGCCCGAGAGCGCCACCGAGAGTGTCGCCGGCCCGAGGTGGGCACCATGCAGGGCAATGATCGTGAGCGTGCCGCTGACAAGCAGGCCCACGCCGCTGGCCAGACCGTCCATGCCATCAATCAGGTTCCATATGTTCATGCAGGCGATGAACCAGAACCATGAAAGCATGAAACCGGCCGGGCTGAAATGTAATTGAAAATCACCGAAGAGAGGGAAGTCAACCGCGAAGAAATTCAGGTCGAACAGCGCCCCCAGCATGGCAATTTTTTCGATGCGGATACCGCCGAAATAGAGGATAATCACGCACAGCGACTGCCCCAGCAGCTTCATTCGGGGGCGAAGTTCCTGCGTGTCGTCAAGCACGCCGACAATCAAAACGACCATCGATGCCAGCCAGATCGCCAGCTGATGCACCGCCCAAAGCGACGATTTTTCGTCGGCCGGGTGCCGGCTCTGGAGAAATGCAGACATGATCATCCCGCCAAAAAGCCCCACCGCCAGGGCCAGACCGCCCATTCGTGGCGTGGCCGAAGCATGCAACTTCCGGTTGTTGTCAGGCTTGTCAATGGCGCCGGCCCAGCGGGCCAGCCGGGTCACAAATGGCGTGGTCAGAACACATAAAGTAAATGCTGTCGCAAAAACCAGCAGAAAATCATTGGCATTCATGCTGGCCTCGCTTCCTTAATCTAAAACCTGGTAATTGTGGTACATTTTCAGGGAAGCCGCCGTTCAAATTCACACAAGAGATTGCAGAATCAATACTTAAGTGTTGGTGAGATGGTGCGTCAAAGGTGTATTTACAGGCACGACAGGACATTATCGAAGAATCCGGTTCCGAAGTTGCAGCATCCATGCGGTCACTGACAGTATGATCGGGAAAACCGGATTGGTCAAGTCAGAAAGTAAGGTGCCGGTCAGGTTGATTTTTCAAAACCTGGCGGGAATGCCTGCCGCATCAGAACCGACAAATTTGCGGTTTTTGGCGTTTTCTGGTATTTTCTTCACGTGTGAAAGTCTGGAATTGACGGCCAAACTCGCTCAGGCAGGGCTTTTTTGGGCTGTTCCGATTTTTTGGAGATCTCAATTTGCTGATCGATCCGCGCGTCGCCAGCGGGCTTCGCGACCTGACCCCGAAACTGGCCCGCCCACGCGAATATCTGATGGACCAGTTCCGCCGGACCTTTCGCCTTTTCGGCTTCCAGCCGATTGAGACACCCCACATTGAGCGCAAGGATGTGTTGACGGGCAAAGGCGCCGGTTCGGAAGAAGTCCATCGCCAGATTTTCGACGTTACCAACACCGGCGGCACGCCGGGCGAACTCGCCCTGAGGTTCGACCACACCGTGCCTCTGGCCAGGTTCGTTTCTGCACACCTTAACGAGCTCAATCTGCCCTTCAAGCGGTTTGCCATTGGCAGCGTCTTTCGCGGCGAACGCCCCGCTAAAGGCCGCTTTCGTGAATTTACCCAGTGTGATTTTGACATCGTCGGCACTGAGAGTGTCGTGGCTGATGCCGAAATCGTTTTCGTCATTCAGCAGGCCCTTGCCTCGGCCGGCGTGCCCCGGTCAACCATCTGGCTGAACCACCGTGGCCTGCTTGAATCGCTGCTTGATAAAGTTTCGGCCCGCGACCGTGGCCCCGCCGTGCTTCGGGCACTTGACAAGCTGGCCAAGATTGGCCGCGAGAATGTCGCCCGCGAGCTGGCCAGTTCTGAAAAAGGTGCCGGTCTCACGGCCGATCAGGCTGACCTGATTCTCGGGTTTGTCGAATCAGGCCGCGGTGGCCTGGGTGTTCTTGATTCTGCCGAGCAGCTTCTGGCCGGTCACGAATCAGCCAGATCAGCCCTGCACACGCTTCGCACCATTCGCCGGATGCTTGATGAATCAGGCGTTTCGGAAGATGCTGTCGCCTTTGACATGGGCCTGGCACGCGGGCTTGATTACTACACTGGCATTGTGATGGAGACAACCGTCAACGGATGGGAGCGGTTCGGATCAATCAGTTCCGGCGGCCGCTATGACAATCTTGCCAGCCTGTTCAGCCAGCGGCGAATTCCAGGTGTGGGCGCTTCGATCGGGCTTGATCGCTTGGTGGCCCTTCTCGAAGAATCTGGCCACCTGGCCGGTGCAATGGCACCTGAAGGCGTGCTGGTGGGGCAGTTTCCCGGTGTGCCGGCCGAAGTGCCATTTCAGGTGGCCGCCCGCATCCGTTCCGCCGGCATTGTGGCCGAATGCTTCCCTGAACCGATTGCCATTGGCAAGCAAATGGCCTATGGGGCTGAACGTGGCTATCGCTTCGGGCTGATTCTGGGGCCCGACGAACTGGCCAGGGGCGTCTTTCACCTGCGAGATCTGACCAACCGGAAAGAGACGCGAGACCTTGATCTGTCCCAGATTCAGGCCGTGGTGGCCAGTGTCATCGCTTCGGCACCGGGGAAGGAATCAGGCGCCGGGGGGGCAGTGTCGTCATGAATACTAGGCCAGGCCATAAAGAAAATCCTGTTCCCGCCGTGCCAGGCACCTGTCAAATGCTGGGTGAATCGCTTGATAATCTGGAAGAGACCACAGCCAGGCTTCTGCGGCCCATCCGGCTGGCGGGCTACAGCCCGATGACCACGCCCGAGCTTGACCTGGTCGAGCTTCACGAGCGAAAAAGCGGCGCGGCCATTACCGCCCGGCTGATTGAGCTTTCCGGCGTTGGGTCGCAGGGGCTGGTCTGCCTTCGGCCTGAACTGACTGTGGGCGTGGTGCGCGGGCTGATTGAATCAGGCGGGCTGGGCGAAGAACCCGTCCGCGTGCATGTTCAGGGCCCGGTTTACCGGCTGACGGGCGAGGCGGCCGAAAGCCTGACACAGATCAACCAGATTGGCGTGGAACTGCTGGGCGATGCATCGGTCGAGGCTGATGCCGAAGTGATTGCCCTGGCTGACCAGTGCCTGACCGCCGCAGGAATCAGCGGCCATCGCATCAAAATTGGCGATGTCGGGCTGATTCTGGAAGCCATTACAGCCGCCGGATTGCCCGAAGAAACACGCATGGCCGTGGTGGAAACGCTGGCTGATGCCGGTGCTGCCGGGCATGGTCTGGGTCAGGCGGAAGAGGCCCTGGTGCACTGGGCCGACTGGCTGGGCGACCAGAAAAGCAGCCGTGCAGAAGCCCTGGCCAATGGCGAAAAACCGGCTGATCATGATCTTGAGCGGCTTTTTCACCAGCTTGTGCCGCATGTGGTGGGCCGCCGCACCGACGCTGAAATTCTGGGCCGGCTGCGGCAGAAGTGGTCGCTGGCCAGGCGTCTGCCCGAAGCTTTGAAAAAAGCGGCTGCCGTGGTACACGAAATAGGGGCGATATCGGGCCCGACCGACGACGTTCTGAGGCGGCTTCAGGCCAGCTCGGCCGGAACGCTGGCCCGCACCTCGCTTGACCGCCTTGCCCGGCTGGTGCAGTTGCTGCAGTCGCGGTATGGCATTCCGGCATCACGCATCACTCTTGATTTTTCGGTCGCCCGTGGCATCGGGTTCTATTCGGGGCTGGTGTTCAGCATTCATGCCGGTTCGGCCGGTGCCGAGGAACTGGCCGGCGGTGGCCGGTATGATGGCCTTGCCGGCGTGCTGGGCGGCAAAACACCGGCCGATTATGGTGTCGGGTTCGCCATCGGTCTTGATCGGGCGGCCAGGCACGCGGCCAACGGTAAACCAGACGTAAAACCACCCGTATTGATTATTGTGCTGGAAGATGCAGCCGCTGAAAAACACGCAATAGATCTGCTTGCCAGGCTTCGTGCCGCTGATACCGCTGCCCGGCTGGCCACGCCGGGCGACGATATTGCTGCCATAGGTGAAGCGATTGTGATTGTGTCGGCCGATGGCTCGATGCAGGTGTCAGAAAAAATGCGTGGGCTCTTTCAGAAGCAAAAACCAGCAGAGTGACGGACGAAGCCATGACGCATGTTGACCCGATTCGGCTGGCCATTCCCTCAAAAGGGCATTTGTACGATGGCCTGATCGAAATCCTTAAATCGGCCGGTTACAAAATCAAACGTGCCAGCGACCGGCAGTATGAAGCCACAATCGCGGGCCACGGGCGGTTTCATGTGGTTTTTATGCGGCCCACGGATATTGTCGAACAGGTGCAGGATGGCCGCTGCCACCTGGGCGTGACCGGATTCGACGTTTATGCCGAGCATCGCGGCCAGGCCCTTGATACATCGGTCATTATTGAAGATCTGGGCTATGGTGGTTGCCGCCTGGTGGTGGCCGTGCCCGAGAGCTGGATTGATGTGACGCATGTCATGGATCTGGCCGACTTGACCCAGCGATTCAAGGCTGAGGGCAAGGTTTTTCGGATATCGACCAAATATGGCAACCTGACCCGTGAATTCCTGCGGCGGCGGGGCATTCACGACTTCCGTGTGATTTCATCCGACGGAGCCCTGGAATTGCACCCGAGCCTGGGTATTGCCGATATTATTGTGGATCTGACAAGTTCGGGAATCACGCTAAAAGACAATCGTCTGCGCGAGCTTTCCGGTGGCCGGATTCTTGAGTCGGCCGCCTGCCTGATCGGCCACACCGCCAGCCTGAAACAGCTTGCTCAGGAAGGTGCGGCAGCGCCTCTGGCCCTTTTGCTTGACTCGATCGACGGCGTGCGACTGGCCCAGGGGAGGCTTCAATTTGACATCACCGGCAGCTTTCCGGCTGATTCACCAGGCACAGCACCGCACATTGAACAGATCATCAGCGTGCTTTCCGCCA
>JBJTRR010000999.1:0-2169 GCA_046076185.1 bacterium
ATCTCATCAAGAAACAGTGTGCCGCCATTGGCCACCTCAAAAAGGCCCTTGCGGCTTGTTTCAGCACCGGTGAAGGCCCCCTTGCGGTGGCCAAAAAGCTCGCTTTCAACCAGATTTTCAGGCAGGGCCCCGCAATTCACGGGCACAAAGGCCCCCCTTGCCCGGCGGCTGCGGTCGTGCAGGTTACGGGCCACAAGTTCCTTGCCGGTGCCAGTTTCACCCAGAATCATCACGCTGGCATCTGTCGGGGCAATCGTGTCAATCAATTGTCTGACGGCCACCATCGCCTGCCCTTCGCCCACCAGCAGGGGCGTCCCCTCAGCCTGTTTCAGCCGAGTCTCAAGGGCGACAGTCTTATGGGCCATGTCGCGGCGTTCGGCCACCCGCTTGAGAATCGACTCAAGCTCGGCCCATTTGCAGGGCTTGGTCAGATAGTCAAAAGCTCCCAGCCGCAGGGCCTGCACGGCCGTTTCAACCGTGGCATGCCCTGTCAGAATGATGACAGCCGTTTCCGGACACATACTGCGGATTTTACCGAGGACTTCAATGCCGGTCAGGCCCGGCATGCGCATGTCAACCAGGGCGACGTCGAACGATCCTTTTTCCAGGGCACGCACGGCGGCTGATCCGTCGGGGCATACGGTAACATCATGCCCCAGCCGTGGCAGTTCCATCTGCATCAGCTCGCGCAGGTGTGGCTCGTCGTCGGCGAATAGTATTCTCAGCGGGCCGCCCTGTTCTGTGTCGCTCATTTTTGCTGATCCTTCCCTGAATCGTTCGCCTGAGACACTTATCCGATGATTTTACGAGGACGTCTGCAACTCATCCGGCAGCAAGAAGCCGGGCTGATGTCAGACCGTTGTAGTTTTCAGCCATGGGCAAGCGAATGGTGAAAGTGGCACCCATGCCTTCGCCCGGGCTTTCAGCCAGCAGTTCGCCGCCATGCTGGTTAATAATCCGGTGGCTGATGGAAAGCCCGAGCCCGGTTCCGCGACCATGCTTTTTACGGGTGAAGAAGGGCTCGAAGACATTTTCAAGCACTTCGGCCGACATACCATGACCGTTGTCAGTGAATGAAAACCGGGCCATGCCATGATCGGCCCCTGACTCAATAATCAGGCAGCCGCCCGAGTCGATCGCCTCAAGGGCGTTTACAACCAGATTCAGCACCACCTGCTTGATTTCCTGGCCATCAACATCGGCAAAAAGCGGCGTACGAGGGCTGAAGCGAATGGTTCGGTCGCGATATTTGCCCATGTGCCGGGTCATATCAACAACACTTTGAACAAGGCCGGCAAGGTCGGTTCGCTCGCGCTGGGTGTCGCCGCCACGGGCAAAATCAAGCAGTTTTTCGGTAATCCGCTTGCAGCGGAAGGCTTCTTCCTGAATCATTGAAAGATAATGGCGAACCGGCTTGAATTCAGCGGGCGGAATTTTTTCGCCAAGCTGTTCAAAACGGCTTTCCAGGGCTTCAGCTCCAAAGGCGATGGATGCCAGCGGGTTATTGATTTCATGCGAGACGCCGGCGGCGAGGAATCCGACACCTGCCAGACGTTCAGATCGCACAAGCTGGCGGCTGCGAAGCTCAACCTGCTGTTCCAGCTCGGCATAGCTGGCACCAATGCGGTTGGCCATATCGTTAAAGGCTTCGGCAAGGGCCTGCATTTCGTCGGAGGTCGCCAGTGAAATGCGATGGTCAAATCGGCCATGGGCCAGTTGAATCACGCCAAAATGCAGCCTGTCCATCGGCTTGAGCACCCATCGCCGAAACAGCCTGGCCAATATCAAAAGCAGAGAAAGCACTGCGAGTGTCGAGGCAATGACAATCGTTCGACTTGTGCGAAATTCTTCGCTGGAATTTTCAAGAATGACCATCAGGCCCCTGTGCAGGCGGCCAGGCAGGTCGCTGGTGTATTCGTTAAGCTGTTCGATACGGTCGGCCACCGAAGGCTTGATGATCATTCGCCCATGCGAATCATAGTGAATCAGCACTTCGGGGTGATTCGCCAGATACACTGGCGTGGCGTTCAGCTCATATTCGTGCGATTCCTCAGGCTGAATCTGGCGGGCAAGTTCGGTCAGTTCAGCGTCGATGCGGAAGGCCAGATCAAGCTCGTTTCGCTTGCTATTGACGTCGGCAAATCGCGTTGTATTTTTCCGCAACACTTC
>JBJTRR010001000.1:0-5834 GCA_046076185.1 bacterium
ACAAATAGAGCCATCATGACACCCGTCAATGGCCCTTCGCCCTGTGGTGCATCACCATATCGCCAGAACGCAATGAAATTGATATTCGCGGCATTCAGCATGATCTCGATCGCCATCAGCACGCCGATGGCATTACGCCGCATCAGCACGCCCATCAGGCCAATCGCGAAGGCCGCAGATGCGAAATAGAGAAACCAGGTAAGGGGAATTTGCTGACTCATGAATGTTCCAGACCGTTGGGAATCGTCTCTGACTTTGTCGGGTCTCTGTCAGGCCTGAGGCGTTTCCGCCGCTGCCGATTTTTCATCTGTCCGGTCATACTGGGCCAGCACAACTGCACCCACAAGGGCCGCAGTCAGTAAAAGGCCTGCCAGTTCGAACGGCACAACATAGCGTGTCATCATTTCGCGGCCGACAGTTGGTGTCATCGCCAGAATGGCCTGACCCCTTGGTGTCGTAGATTCAGCCGTCACCGGAAATTCGGGCCTGACTCCCAGGTCTGTCCAGGGTTTGAAGCCGTTGATCCCCAGAAACAGCACGATCATCACCGATCCGGCCACCCCAATGCCCAGAAGCCGCCACTGGCTCGTAACCGTTGTCGTTTCGTCGCCAGTGATGTTGCGTGTCAGCATGATGCCGAACATCAGAAGAACCGCCACGGCACCAATATAAATCAGCACCTGAATGGCAGCCATGAACTCGGCTTCAAGCAAGACAAACTGACAGGCCACGACGAAGAAAAAGGCCACCAGAAACAGCGCTGCATTCACCAGATTGCGGGCGAAAACCGTGCCAAGGGCCATCAGCAGGCCAAAAGCGGAAAGGGCTATGAAAAGGGCTTGAATCACGACGAATTTCCTTCAGAACTCAGCTCGACATTGTCTGTGTAGAAGTTACAGGCCCTGAGTGGTGGCCGCCAGCAGAGATTCGCCCGACCGGCTGATCAGGGTCGGCCGACGCTCTGGGTCGTTAGCCTTGTAGCTGTTGCGATTGATCCGGAAGACAAGGGCCACAGCACCTGCCGTCAAAAGGCCGGTGATCACCCAGCCAATCACTCTGTGACTCATTCCGCCGGCTGGGCGGATAACGATTTCAAACCAGATGGTTGACACAAAGATATTCGCTATGGCCAGGGGAACCATCGTCTTCCACGCAAAGCTCATGAGCCTGTCCACACGAACACGCGGCAAGGTTGCACGAATCCAGAACATCACGAATATCAGGAAAAAGACTTTCGAGAAAAAGACGGGAATCATAATCAGGTTCGAAATATGCCAGGGTGCGGCATAACTTGGCCTGGCTGATGCACTTACAATCGAATTAACACCCGCCTTGAACTCAACTGGTCGATTTGCCATGAGTACAAGATCGTTGCCGACCCGGTGCGATACCTGAAACGCCTGAACATCTCCAGCAGAATTCGTGATATGAATCTTGAATCCTGTTGAAGGGTTTTCAGGGAATTCATGGTGGGCGTTCAGCTTGATAGTTGACTGAACCGAAGCGTCAAACGGGGCGGCCAGCATATGTTCGGATGTGCTGGCGAAAAGGCCCTGAAATGGCAGGCTGCCTCCGCCCAGAAAGAGAGTGGTTGAAAGACAGCAGATCGCAAAGACGTTCAGGTATTCGCCCAGGAAGAAGAGGCCGAACCGCATGCCGGAGTATTCCGTGTGGAAACCGGCGATGATTTCCGACTCGGCTTCAGGCAGGTCAAACGGGGCTCGGTTCACTTCGGCTATGCTTGAAATCAGCAGCAGGAAGAATCCCAGAATTCCAGGAGGGCTGAAAATAAACCAGCCCTGATCATATTGCTGTGTCTGTACAATCGAGACCAGACTCAGGCTGCCAGACCAGAGAATGACCGGCAGAACGGACATGACCTGGGGAATTTCATAGCTCACAAGCTGGGCCACGCCACGCATCGCACCCAGAAGCGAATATTTATTTCGGCTCGACCAGCCGGCCAGAAATATTGACAACGCTGCAATCGACGATACCGAGACCATATACAACAGGCCGCTTGGCAGGTCCACAGGTGCCAGGCCGATACCAAAGGGGATCACGGCCAGCACAAGAAAGGCCGAAATCAAGGTCAGAATCGGGGCCAAAATATGGACAAAACTGTTGGCCCCCTTGGGCACTATACTTTCTTTGATGATCAGTTTGATGAAGTCGGCGAAGGGCTGCAGCAGGCCGAATGGGCCAACTCGGTTGGGGCCGATACGGTCCTGAAATCGAGCGGCAATCTTGCGTTCGGCCAATACGATATAGGCAACGATCAACGGGAAAACACCAAAGAAACCGGCGAACAGGTAGAGGCCCCAGCGGAACCAGAGCACCAGATCAACCTGCTCATAATACATGCGCTGGGCCAGAATCGGCGTCAGGTCGGTGCCGGTCAGCATTTCAAAATGAGCCACGCTTCATACCTCGGAGCAATGCGAAAGATGTCTCGGAATTCTGAATCGGTAAGTCACCCGGATTATTGCCAGCGAAGTGCGCCGCGGGCCCAGGCGTAAGCCAGACCAATCAGCAACATGACAATGAAAATCACCATCTCGACAAGGGCAAAAAAGCCCAGTCCGCCGTAACTGACAGCCCATGGATAGAGAAACACGGTTTCAATGTCGAACAGCACGAAGAGAATCGCGTAGAGATAATATTGCATGCGAAACCGCACCCAGCTATCACCCACGGTGATTACGCCGCACTCATAAAATTCGCTTTTGTTCTTGCTTTTGCGTTTGGGGGCCAGCAAGGCCACCAGCACAAGCGGGCCCGCCGCAAAAGCCGCCGCAACCAGCAGCAGAAGGCCGATGAATATGTAGTTGTAAACCATGGCAGAGAAGTTCTTTCTGATCCGTTTAAATCACATCGACCTGCGTGCCGCCGTCGAGAGCGATCACCGTTATCTCACCATCGTCCGACTGAAGACGCAAGGTTGGCTGATTCAGGGCCGCCGCTTTCGAACCCATTTCCATGCCCCCGATCGGCCGCAGCGATTCGGAAACCACCACTCCCTCTCGCCAGGTCTTCCACTGCCGGTGCCCTACCCTCACATGCTGGGTCACTCGCACACGAGTACCGGGCTTCCATGTCGGTTCTATCGTTGCCGGTCGCGGAATCATGCTTGTCTCACTCTTACTTCAGACCAGTTGCCAACATCCCACTGTCTATCATCTGCAATCTCAAGCCTGTGTCAGGGGGCATCTGCCCCCTCTCAGGCCAGTGGTCAGCCTCTTGAAAGCTGCAGAGCCTTCTCAAGCCGCTGATCCTTCTTCTTCTTCACTTTTCCACGCTCTGTCACCTGCTCGGTGCTGGCATAGGCGTCAGGGTGAGTCTTGGCATAATATTCACTTGATACGAGAAGATCCTGTAGCGAATAAATATGCGTTTGATGGCGCTCATAATTCGAAAGCTCGAAGTTATGATCCATCTTGATTGCATCGAACGGGCAGTATTCCGAGCACATGCCACAGTTCATGCAGACATCCATGTCAATGTAATATTCTTCCGGCAGGGTCACCGGTTTGCCGTCAGGGCTGTGGGCCTGACTCATCCAGATGCACTGCGGCGGGCAGACCTTGGCGCAGATGTTGCAGCAGGTGCAACGCACATTGCCGTCTTCATCGTCGTAAACCAGCACCGGCAGAACGCGGTAACGTTCGTATGTCGGCAGGCGCTCGTCAGGGTATTCCACCGTGAAAAGGCCTTCGGTTTCTGTGTCCTGCTGAATCACCGGCAGTTTGGCCGGCCGCGAGAAGAGATCCACAGGCAGGACGCCACCACCGCGACGCTTCAAACCCTTACCCGCCTTGATGTCAATCGTAAAGGTCCGTATAAATCGCCGAAGCGTTATCATGTGACCCTTGATGATTCCCAAACCAGTCATGTGCCAACCTCGGAAAGAACCAGTTCTGATCCTCTTTTACCAACCCGGGGCCAACTTCGGGAAATATCGCACAAAGTCAGCCCGAAAGAAAGCCGGGCCGCCAGGCCCGGCATTTCCCATCTGTCAACGATCCACTTCGCCCAGAACAATATCAAGGCTGCCAAGAATACCCACAACGTCAGCAACAGTTGCGCCAACGCACATTGTTTCCAGTGCCGTCAGGTTGATGAACGACGGGCTCCTGACGTGATAACGGTAGGCCGATGCCGAACCGTCAGACACAACGTAATAGCCAAGTTCACCCTTCGGATTCTCAACCCGGGAATACGCTTCACCCGCTGGAACCTTGATCTGGTAAGATTTCTTGCCTGGCAGAATTGGTCCGTCAGGTATGTCCCTCACGGCCTGTTTCAAAATCTTGACCGATTCCCGCATCTCCTGCAGGCGAACATAATAACGATCATAGAGATCGCCGTTCTTGCCCACAATCACGTTAAAGTCAAAACGGTCATAGATCGAATAAGTTGCCGCCCGGCGGATATCGTAATTCACACCCGAAGCCCTGAGCACAGGACCGGCCGTTGAAAAGGCGATCGCCTGTTCGGCTGTCAACGAGCCAACACCCCGACAACGGTCAAGCATAATCTCGTTGGCTGAAAGCAGGCCGTCAAGTTCATCAATCTTCTTTTCAAGCCGGTCATAAACGAACTTGTAGCATCTTTCCTTCCAGCCCTTGGGCAGGTCGAAGGCAACGCCGCCAAAGCGGAAGTAATTGCACATCATGCGGTTACCGCTGGCCCATTCAAACAGGTCCAGAATCAGTTCCCGCTCTTCAATCGCATAAAGAGCCGGCGTGAAAAACGCCCCAATATCGTTCAGGAAGAACCCGATGGCCCACATGTGGCTGGCCACTCGCGTCAGTTCAGCCATAATCACGCGGATATATTCAGCCCGCTCGGGCACCTTGGCATCGTCGCCCATAAGCTGTTCAACAGCAAGGGCATAACCAAAGTTGTTGCCCATGCTCGTCAGGTAGTCGAGCCGGTCTGTGAACGGAAAGTTCATCAGATAAGTGTTTCGCTCGCCAATCTTTTCATGGTTCCGGTGCATGTAGCCCATGACCGGCTTCAGGCCAACGACCGTTTCGCCGTCGAGCCGCAGGTTCATGCGGAATACACCGTGAGTCGAAGGGTGCTGCGGGCCCATGCTCACAACATATTGATCTGTATCCAGCTCGCTGATCTGAACGCCACCGGGCATAAGGTTTTTGCCCTTTATGTCGTCCTGGTCAGAGAGGCTGTCCCATCCCGTGTAATCACGGGGGATCTTCATGTTCGTGCCATAAGGATTAGCTTCCTCGGCACGGAAGTGGTGGCCAAAACCCTTCTCCACGCGGCTGTCAAAAACTTTCACCGGACCTTCATAGTATGGCTCAAGAAAGTCTTTACGCAGAGGATAATAGGCATAACCTTCCCACATCAGAATACGGGTCAGGTTCGGATGGCCCGTGAACTTCACGCCCATCATGTCAAAAACTTCGCGTTCCTGGAAATCGGCACCCGGCCAGATGTCGCTGACGCTCGGGACTTCTCCCTGCCCTTCGGTTTCCGTCACCCGCACGCGAAGCTCAATCAGTGTGCCCTGATTCACCGTTGAATCAAGGTGATAATTCACTTCAATGCAGTCTTCGTAATGAACGCTCTGCACACTCGCCAAATAATCATAGCGAGTCCCACGCTCGTCACGCAGGTAAAGCGATACATCTCGAAGCTTCCCGGCAGGAATCAACAGGCCAGCTTCAATGATCGTGCTGGTTCCCGCACCGAATTTCGAATTGAGCTTATCTGAAAGTGTCGCCAGCTTCTCATCACCTAGCCAAACCAGGCTCGGCCTTGCCTGGGCCTTCTTCACCTTCTTGGCAGCAGCGGGTTTTGGAGCGGGC
>JBJTRR010001001.1:0-1602 GCA_046076185.1 bacterium
GTGCGTGTCCCAGCCGGTGCCGGCCAGGCCAAATTCATCCCAAAAGACCGAAACAAAGCGGCCGCCCGCTTCAATCAGGCGCCGGGCGGTCAGGGTTGACTGCCCGAAAAGCGTCATGCCGTAAGAGTTTCTGATCGATTCCGGCTCTTTGTCCAAGTCAAAGGCGTCGCGGAATTTCGGGTTATCCAGCAACCGATAGCCCTGGGCCCGGTTGCGATCTTCCGTCCAGCCATTTTCGCCCCGGCGCAAGTCTTCCATCTGTTCCAGCAGCGACCTGCGATCGCTCAGCCGTTCCACCGATAGCTCGCTGGCGGCCGATTCGGTCATGCCCGGCAAGCGCAGGCGGCTTTCGGCCGTCACGCCGCGATAAAGTTCAAAATCATCCCAGACCTTGTCAGTCAGGGTTTTATGGGCCTTGCGGGTGCCCTTGCCTATGAATTCCGTCCAGGTTGGATCATAAGCCGAGCCGAGAAACCCGCCATATGGGCCAGCACGGGCCACTTCACCAATGCGCTGCGACGAAAACGCCCACGGCAGACCCATGTTGCGGGGCACGGCAGGCACATCGCCAAGGTTGGCCCGGGCATCAAGATAATCAACCAGCGACCCCAGATAAGGCCAGTGGGCGGGGGCGTGCGGGTTCAGCTCTTCGGGCAGGGTCACCCGGGGGTTGCCGGTCATGGCATAAGCCACGCCGTGCACAGGGAATGGGTGCGTCATCGAGCGGATGATCGTCAGCCGGTCGGTGATTTTGGCCGTATTAGGCAGCAGTTCGTTGATACGCACGCCGGGAATGGCCGAATCAATCGAACCCAGTTCGCCACGAATGCCCGTAGGGGCGTCGGGCTTGGGGTCGAAGGTCTCAATCTGGCTGTGCGAGCCATAAAGGAACAGGCAGATGCAGTTTTTCGCTTTGCCGAAATTCGGCATGGCCGACGTCGTGGTGGTCATGCCTGTCGAGCTTGAAGCATAGGCTGAGGCAAGGCCCAGGCCGCCGACTTTAATGAGGTCGCGACGAGTCAGGCCATTACAAAGCCGGCGGGCGTGTCCATTGACGGTAAACATAGCAGGCACCTGTCCTTGTGTAGTGTCGGGGACAGTCGGTTCAGGTCGTGTCAGACGCGTTCCGGAAAGGAACGACTGGCGAGGTAATACTATAATATATCGGATCGGCGGAATTGTTCAACGAATTAAGATCAGGGATTTTTGGAAAAGTTTGCCAGTGGCCTGTCGCACGTCATGTCACCACACAGTCAGTGCAACCATGGCAATCGCCAGCCGCTCATACACCTGCACAATCCAGCTTGCAAATCCTCACCACTTTGTCAATAATCTTGTGATCAAAAATACACTAAGCCCTTGCCGCTGAGACGCCCCCACCCATGACACCTGAACAATTTATCAATAAGTGGAAAATCTCGCAGGGGCGCGAAGAAACCAACTCAGGCCCGTTCCTCACCGACCTCTGCCTCCTCCTCGGCCTGCCCACTCCAGGCCCATGGACAGGCGATTTCGCCCAGTCACCCTACCTTTTTGAAGCCCCTGTCAACGTCACCGACACCGAAGGCAACGCCTCTACCAAAAAAATCGACCTCTATCGCC
>JBJTRR010001002.1:0-2804 GCA_046076185.1 bacterium
ATTGTACCAATCGACTATTCCTCTCGTCATTGGATTCCATAATTAATTTTGATTCACTTTTTTCACTACACAGTAAGGGCAATACATAGACAATCGATGAAATCGGTGTTAATATTTATTAAAGATTGAACTGAATTTGTATGGATGATAATTCTGCAGAATCTGTTCTTCCGCCCTCCATAACAAAAAATCGACTTTCCGGAAAAAGATGATCCTTCGTGATTTCTTTTTCCCAACTTCAAGGTTGTGCTTCGATGTATCGTTTGCATCTTTCTTCAATCGTACTTTCCGCCCTTGTACTTTCCGCTGCCGGTTGTGGCGGTGGTGGCAACACCACTGGCGATGCTCCGCCCCAGTCGCCCGCTGCCCAGGCTGCTAACGACGCTTATGTCAAATCAGCCGGCAAGGATTTCATGCAGGGCAAGACTAAGGGCAGTAGTGCCGCTGCCAAAAAACCAGCAAGTGCTGAAGCACCTCGCTGATTTTCTCTCCGTCTCTCTCTTCCGTTTCTCCGTTTTCGTCCTTCTTTCTCTCAGGAGATTTTCTCAATGAAAAGAAACCGTAAGGGTTTCACACTGATCGAACTGCTGGTGGTTATTGCGATTATCGCAGTACTCATCTCTCTGCTCCTTCCAGCCGTTCAGTCAGCCCGTGAAGCCGCCCGCCGCAGCCAGTGCATCAACAATCTCAAGCAGATTGGCCTGGCCATGCACAATTATCACTCAGCCGTTGGTGCCTTCCCGCTCGGCAATGCCCGCGCTTTTGAAGCACCTGGTGTAGTCACCGACTGGGGTACCTTCTCGGCCCACTCAATGATGCTGCCCTACATGGAGCAGACTCAGATTTACAATGCCGCCAACTTCAGCTGGAACATCTGGTACGGCACTGGTGCTCCGATCAACGCTACGGTCTGGAACATGAAGGCTGCTGTCTTCCTCTGCCCATCTGACGGCAACGCCGGCAAAGACCACCTGAACAGCTACCACGGTTCATTCGGCACAACGACCGACCCATGGCGGACTGAAACCAACGGTATATTTGCTCCTCGTTTCACCGCTTATAAGATCGGCGATGTGACCGATGGCACGTCAAACACGGTTGCCTTCGTTGAAGCCCTCACAGGCGACTTCAACCGGTTCGACAACCCACGCCGCAACATGGCTTCGGGCGTTGGTATTCCCGCCAACTTCATGCAGTTTGATGTCCGCACACAGGCCACGGCTCTGCGTCAGGGCATCCAGCAGTGCACCACGGCCATTCAGCGCACACCAGGCACCAACTCAAACCGCGGTTATCGCTGGCAGACCGGTTCACCTGGCCTCAGCCTGATGAACCTTGTTCTCACACCCATGTCTGGCAATGCTCCGTTTGGTGCCTGCCGTATGGACTGCTCCTCGGGCTGCGGTTCCGACTTTGGTCACCTCTTCGGCACGTCGTCAAACCACCCCGGTGGTGTTAACGCTCTCATGACCGACGGTTCCGTCAAATTCATGAAGGCCTCTATTGCTGAACAGACCTGGTGGGCCCTGGCCACCCGCGATGGCGGCGAAGTTGTCTCGGCCGATAGCTATTGATCATAATGACTTCAGCTATAGGCTGATGCCGATCAGAATCCTCCTGTTCTCACAGGAGGATTTTTTTATTTACCCTGGAAAATCTTAGAACTTTTGACAGACGGAATTTTGTCCGATAACTCAGCTTTCTCTCATTATGAATGTTGTATATTGAATATGAGGCACAAACGATCGACAACTCTGGCTGGCTTCGCAATAAATCATGACCGAAAAACGAAATAAAAGAGCTTGTTTACCGGCTTTCGAATCTTTCGAACAGCGCATTACGCCGGCCTCGGGTGCCAATTTGTTTAACCCCGGCGGTTCCATTCCATTCATAACCAATTACAGACCTCACAAAAATCCTCAGGTAATTACCACTCCGCCGAAACATGCAGTCGAACCGCATCACTCACGGCCTTCCCCTGCACCCAGGCCGCAGCATCCTCGCGAAAATCGGCCCCAATTTCCAAAACCCCGGCCTGAATCAACAGAGACCTCTTCCTCAACGTCTTTTCGTAATATTGCCTACCTGAACGATGGCAACAGAACCGAAAGACTCGACCTCTTTTTGCCATCAACAGCCGCCCCGGCCAGTGGCTACCCTGTCATTCTGGCCATTCACGGCGGCGGCTGGCACAAATATAGTAAAGAGCAGTTCAGCCCGGCAGTCGAACCCCTCACCTCCGAAGGCTTTGCCGTTGTGGCAGTCAATTATCAGCTTGCCACGTCCCGCGCTCCTTCGTGGCCAATGGCCCTGACCGACCTCTGGCAATCTGTGGGCTGGATCAATCGCCAGTCAGCCAACTATCGGCTTAATCCGCAGCAAATTACGGCACTGGGCACATCTGCCGGTGGAAATCTGGCGATGCTGCTGGCCACCGGGGCTGGCACACCTTTTGCGTCCACATCATCAGCCGCCAGCCCACAAAACCTGCCGAAAATTCAGGCCGCCGTCAGTTTCTTTGGGCCGACCGAGCTGGAAAGCTGCTCGGCAGATAGCCGCCGTGGTGCCGGCATAGCAATCACCCGCTTTCTGGGTGGCTCAGTCACTGAACTACCCGATCTTTATCAAGCAGCCTCGCCATTGAATCATGTCTCGAAAACCACAGCCCCCATTCTTCTGATCCATGGCACAGCCGACGACCTGATTCCCGTCAGCCAATCAGAAAAAATGGCTGATGCCCTATCAAAAGCAGGCGTAATGAATCAACTTATCGAAGTGCCGGGCGGAATTCATGCCCAGATTGG
>JBJTRR010001003.1:0-4761 GCA_046076185.1 bacterium
CGCAACCAGAAGTACAGCCACAACAAGCCACGAAGGCCATCTCAAAACCTGGGGCTGGTTCCCGGCAAATCTCAGAATCACTGAAAAAAAGCAAGCCAGAATACCCAGCCAGTTGAAGTAGCAAATCAAACTGCCGGAATAGCGATTCCAGATTTTTTCTTGCTTGGCCTGTGTGCTCAAGGCTTGAGGGCTCCGCGAGAGATAACCCCAGGGTCAGCGGCAACACGTTCCGCAAAAACCGACAGATTTTTAATCGCCGGGCGCAGACTCTTCACAATTTCGTTGGCACCTCGAAGCGTGCTTGAGGCCTCATTAAATAGCGAAGGGTCTGTCATCAGCTTCTGAACCGTGCCGTTGGTGTTCAGTTGGCCATTCGGGTCGCTTAAAGTACGCGTTAAAAGCCCGATCTGGGCAGCAATGGCATTGAGTCGAAGCAGGGCCTGACCTAAATTTGTTACCGGTGTTCGCCGCGTATCGCTTCCCAGGTCGGCCGCCAGCGGCTTAAGTGCAGCCATCACGTCTTTATCAAGAGATTCGGTAAGGGTATCGGCCCGCCTGAGCACATTTTTGATTTTCTCTCGAGCCTCAGGGTCGAACGTCTGGTCAGCACCCTCAAGAATCCGCTTCAAAGCCGCAATTGATGGTTTGATATCCTGCTCGTTGTCAACCACAATTTTATCAGCACGTTCCGCCAGTTGCCCAAGCTTCTTGCCTGTCACATTCCAAGTGTCGATAAACCCCTCAAGCGACTCAGCCTTTTTCGTCAGGTTCGCCACCCCCTTGGCCGCAGTATCAATTGAGTTCAGTGTATCTCCCACTTTTGATAGTGCTGTGGTGGCCAGGCCCAACGCCTCGTTCGGGTCGGCACTGACCTGCCCGGGAATAATCATTGCCGATTCAATTTCATTGCTCAGCCTGATAGCCTCGGGCAGCCGCTTTGACCCCGTAAGAATTTCAATTGTCGTATCACCAATAATCGCTCGCTGCACCAGGGGCAGGCTCTCCTGCGATAATTCAAAAGGCTCTTCAATTCCAAGGGTGATCAAAACGCCTTCAGGCTCATCTTTTGGTTTATTGGGCCGGTCGTCAAATGCCACTTTCGCCACAGCACCAATTCGTATGCCGTTTTTACGCACCGGCACACCCACAGCCACCCCCGGGGCATTGACAAACTTGACCGTGACAAATCTCTGTTTCGCCCCAATCCTGAAGCCACCACCAAACAGCAGCCCCAAAGCCACCAGACCTATGCCGGCGACAATCACAAACAAGCCGATGCGTATTTCCATCGCTCGATCACTCATCCGTCACGCCCCCTGCAACCTGTTGTTTGAAAATGATCATTCCCTTGAAAATCAGGATATTGGCTCAACCTGACCGTTCCGTTGTTGAAACAAGTCGTGCAAGCTGCCTATATTGGGTCAACCAGTTCATCCGCCATGCGGGCCTCGCTCATTTCCCGAAGCCGTTCACCCGCCTCGCCCCGCACAAATTGCCTGACTCGCACATCCGGGTGATCTTCAAGCCCTTCAGTCGGGCCATCGTAAAGAATCTGTGGCTCGTCAGGCTCAAGCCGAGAGATGGGGTAGAGCATGATCACTCGGTCGGCGCATTTGGTTACCGTTCGCATTTCATGCGTCACAATAATACCAGCCCGTTCATCATGCTCCTGAGTCTGTAAAATCAGCTCGTTGATGATGTCTGTCATTATCGGGTCAAGCCCGGTCGTCGGTTCGTCATACAACATCACTTCGGGCTTCAGGGCAAGGGCACGTGCCAGACCCACTCGCTTTCGCTGGCCTCCTGAAAGTTCGGCCGGTTTTTTCGACTCAATCCCGGCAGGCAAGCCAACTTCCAGAAGACGCTCAGAGATATAGGCCGACATCTCGCGCTCACTGATCATTCTGTGCTCTCTCAGGCCAAATGCCACATTGTCGTAAATCGTCATACTGTCAAAAAGTGCTGCCATCTGAAACAGGAATCCAAATTTAATGCGAGTCGCCGTGATCTCTTTTTCACTCATCCTGGCAAGGTCTAGACCATGAAATCGCACTGTACCGCGGTCGGCTTTCATTAGCCCGATCATCAATTTCAAATTTACTGTCTTGCCACAACCTGATTCGCCAATCAGGCAGACCGTTTCTCCCTTGTGTACTTTGAACGATAAATCACGCAGAATGGTCTGATTCCGGAATGTTTTCGTAACATTCTCAAATTCAATAATGGCTTCTTTAGCCGTTTCAACGACTTGCTTGTCAGGAAATTCAATTCGAATAGAAGGCTTATCCCGATGCCTTACTTCCTGAGGCTGATTTTCAATGTCGAACTCAGAACCCCTGGCCGGCTTTGTTTCTTCTGCGATCAAACCAGGTTCATCTGCCTGAATTTCCTGAAGATCGTCCGGAGCAGTTTCGTCAAATGTAGAAAAACTCCATGATGGTACAAAATTCGGCGATTTGGGCTCGATTGGGCCAAGCCCGCCAGCCTTATTTGTATCAATCTGGAATTCATCTCTTTGTTCAGACATCGCGCCGGTTCATCCAATTCCCTTCGGATGCGTTAGATAAGCCCTTCGGGCACGCCAGGATAAAGCGCCCGGTAAACGGAATTCCAGGCCGAACCTATCACCAGATCTATCGCAAGAATGATCACAAATGAAAGCACAAAGGCTTCCGTCGCAGCCTGACCGACTCCCTGAGCCCCGGCCCTTGAGTGAAAACCTCGATGACACGCAATAATCCCAATCGTATAGCCAAAAAATACACTTTTGAACATGCCTGCGAAAAGATCGGCAAATTCCACAAATTTTTCTGTGTAAAACCAGTAATAATAAGAATCTATTCCAAAAAGTGTTGTTGAAATCACATATCCACCCAGAATTCCCAGACAATCGGCAATACTCGTGAGCAGCGGGATCAACAGAACGCATGTCACAAGCCTCGGCACAACAAGCACTTGAATGGGGTTTGTGCCCAGGGCCGACAACGCATCAATCTGATCTGTCACGCGCATGGTTCCCAGTTCGGCAGCCATGGCCGACCCCACCCGACCAGCCAGCATTGTGGCAGCTAGAACTGGCCCTAACTCCTTCACAAGCGTAACATTAATCACAGCGCCCATGCGCGTTTCAAGGCCCATCTCGCGAAACGAATGATACGACTGAACCGCCAGCACCATTCCAATAAAACAGCCAGTCAGGCCAACAACCCAAGTACTGGAAACCCCGATGCTGAAGAAAAGCGGCATCAGGTTTCGCCATCGTGGCGGACGGTAAAACAACCACCGGATGGCAGACAAGTTAAATAAGGTCAGGCTGCCCAGAAAAGCGATAAAATCAGCCAGGCCGAGTATGGGGCCCCCTTCGGCTGCCCCCGGCTTGCCTTTGGTGGGTGGAACGCTTCTCACTTTGCCAGACTGTTCAGTCAATTGTGCAATCCCTGCGGCCGTTACATTTCTCCTGTTTTGTGCATTATGCATCTATTCTCAATAATCCGCAAAGTCTGACAAGCCAAATTTTTCGGATTACGTCTCTCATCAAGAGCCGGACAGCTAACCTCGTAAACGACGCATACCCCTTTCCAATATCTACTTAGCGTCACTCGACCTGTCGGATTCAAATTCTTTCACCATTTTGCTGATGGCCTTAAACTGAGGGTGCTCGGCCGAGCCAAGCCATTCAAACAGCAAGGCTTCCGTTGATGTGGGAATGACTCCCGCCTGTACCATTCTGGTGATTGCAATTTCGTGGTCTGCCCGGTTTCGGCTCGACACGGCATCCACGGGCAATAGCACGCTGATGCCCATTTCTATGAGGTCGAAGGTCGTCTGGGCAATACAGACATGTGTTTCAATACCCGTCAGAACCACAACCTGATCAGGCTCAAGCCAGTATCGAACCGATTCAGGCCCCACGGCACTGAATGTCATTTTCTCAATCGCTTGTGCAGCATAGACTTCCGCAATATCTGGAACTGTCGGCCCGAGACCTTTTGGGTATTGTTCGGTAGCCAGACAGTCAATTTCCAGCCATCGGGCAGCCTGAATCAGACGGCGGGCATTGGCACGAACCAGGTCCCCTCCAGCAATCACGGGCAAAAGCCGCTCTTGCAAGTCCACCACAAGCAGCTGCACTGATTTCGCAGTAAATCTTTTTTTGAGTTGCATTTAGATCACCATTTCGAAAGCACTCCAGCCAGATTCCATTTGGAAATCGACTGGCAACATCACCAAAACAATCATTCACGTTTTGGCGTCTTCAAGTTAAGATATCTTAACCAGATCACGAGCCCGAATACTTCTTCACAGGCAGGAAAATGCCCAGAATTTCTTGTTTCAGCAAGCTTAAACCTGCAGAGAATGCCAGATGATCACGCCCGACGAAATCATTGATGCATTGTCTGAAGGGCTTGCCGTGCTTGATCTTGAAGATCGGGTCATCTGGTGCAATCCGGCACTTTCGCGAATGTCTGACCCTGAGGTTGAACCGATAGGCTGCAAGTTCTACAGGCTCTTCGGCGCGCCTGAAGTTATCGAACGGGACGATTGCCCGCTGGAAGCCGCTAGGGTCTCGCACAAGCCATCAAGCGATTGTCGACAACGTGAAATTAAAGAAATTTGATAAGACTCAGGAAAAATACGTTCAAAAAAAGTTTGTCGATGATGAGTAAAATGGTCTATGGTTGATCAAAATCTAGCCCTTATGACTTCAATGCATTCATCATTTGTAGACAAAGCTACTGCTCTTTTAATTCTTTCCCTAAC
>JBJTRR010001004.1:0-4000 GCA_046076185.1 bacterium
ACGCACGATCATCGGGAATGGGTGCGGGCCGACGACCGAGCCAATGGTGTAATGGGTCCAGCTTGAGCTGCCCATCCAGTCTCTCATGGCTTCGTTGGTGGCGTCGCGCAGGGTGCGGCTGCCGCTGGTTACGGGCACCACTTTGGCCCCCATGGTGCGCATGTTAAAGACATTGAGTTTCTGGCGTCGAATGTCTTCCTCGCCCATATAAACCATGCATTCCAGGCCGAAAAGGGCGCAGGCGGTGGCTGTGGCCACGCCATGCTGGCCGGCGCCGGTTTCGGCGATCACGCGGGTTTTGCCCATGCGTTTGGCCATCAGGCACTGGCCGATGGCGTTGTTGATCTTGTGGGCACCGGTGTGGTTCAGGTCTTCCCGCTTGAGATAGATCTGGGCGCCGCCGATTTGTTTTGAGAGGCGGGCGGCGAATGTCAGGCAGCTTGGTCGGCCGACATAATCGCGAAGGTAAGTCTCAATCTCGGCCCAGAAAGTCGGGTCGCTTTTCAGCTGGTTGTATTCGGCTTCAAACCGGTTAAGGGCGTCGATCAGCGTTTCAGGCACATAGCGGCCACCGAACGGGCCAAAGCGGCCGAGGGCGTCGGGAAGCTGAGTTTGGGCCTGTGGTGTGGGCTCGGCGACGGACATGCGGGCTTGTTCCTGACTAGTTTTCAGTCTTGGGGTGAATCGGCGGGAGTTGGTTCACCCTTCAAGACGATAATTACTTCTTTATTGTCCGAATCAAGGGCCCGGCGGTCAATGGATTGGCCGGTGGAAGCGGCTGAATCAGGGCCGATTGTTCAAATGGCAGGCATCAGGCAAAACACGACAACAAAAACGGGCAGACAACCATTTGGCGGTTGCCTGCCCGATTGCGCTAATCAATCAGTGGGAGAATCTGACGATCACTTGCCCTTGTGGACGTCGTGGCAGGCTTTGCAGTTGGCAGCCTTCTTGAGCTGGGCACCACCGTCAGCCTTGCCGTCAACCACGGCCTGGGCAGCGTTTACCAGTGCACCGGCCTTTTCTTTCCAGCTGGCGGCATCGCCCTTGCCTGGGGTTTCCTTGGCCATGTCGGTGAAGAGAGCCAGCAGCTTCTTCTTGTCATCGTCAGAACCTTCGCCAGCACCAACCTTTTTGCACAGGCCGCTCTTCATGGCTTCTTTCATCGCCTTTTTGGTGGCGGTGTTGTCAGCGGCGAAGGCCAGCGGCAGAAGGGTGGCGGTGGCGAAAAAGGCAAATGCCAGGGTTTTAGCGGAACGCATCAAATTGACTCCGATCTCGGGGTACTCGGTTTGATTTGGCGAGATATGATCTCTCATGAGAACGATGCCCGTTCAGGCACCAAACAAGTTACCGGATCAGGTGGGTGTCGCCAAGTGACTACCGGGCAATTTTGTTGAACTTTCACAAAATCTTTACTCAGTTGTCCAGTTTTATGCTGGCAACCAGTGCGTCAAAATCTTTGGCGGCCGCCTTCATGGTGGCCTTGGGGCCAACGGCTTTGAAGAAGTAGGAAACGTCGGGCGTGATGACGATCAGGCCGACGAGATCAAAGCCGGGCTTGTTCACTGTTTCCGGGTTGCCGGGGGCGACCGGGGCGACATATCGGCCGGAAAGATCAACGCGGGTCACTTCAGTGTTCTGGCCCTTGGCCTTCGAGCTTTTGGGCGTGGGCGGCTGGTTGGCGTCATCGCGAAACTGGCCGGCCCAGCGTTCAATATTGGCCTCGACAGTGCCTGCGCCGCCGGGGAAGGCGAACAGCACGAGTTCGCCATCTTCCTTGTCGCCTTCGGCTTTGGGTATGGCGATCTGGGCCCGGCGCATGCTGCTGGCAGGCTTCGACGACTTCCAGCCGGCGGGAATTTCAAACGACACACCGCCGCCATTGACTGTCTGCTTTTTCTCCTGAGCCAGCAACGACTTAACACGGCCAAAGCACACCACGCCCGCCATGAGATTCAAAACTGATCGACGCTTCATCTGCCTGACCCCCCTGCACTGGTCTTTGGGAAATTGATTGGGCTGCACACTTGCCTGATCATTACGATCATGATACTTTCCCGTCAACCTGTGCCGATTCAAGAAGCACAAAACCGGATTTGCCCCCCTGACAGAATTCAGCCGCCGCAAGAGGTGCTCATGTTCAGCCGCCGCTTTCTTATCGCCGCTTTGCCACTTCTGGCCCTTGGCCTGAGCCAGCCGCAACAGGCACTGGCCCAGAAAAAAGCCCCGACGGGCGTAAAAATTTTGCTGCTATCGGGCGGGGCCAGGCAGCATCATGGGTATCGCGACCAGGCCCTGCTGCTATCGAAGGCGATCGAAGACACCGGCCGTTATGAGGCGACGATTTGTGAGGACGGCTCGATTCTAACCTCGCCCGGTATGGCCAAATATGACATGCTGATTGTGCATGTGGACAGACGCGACCCGGAATTTAAATTTACCGAGCCGCAGCAGAAGGCTCTTCTGGATTTTGTAAAATCAGGCAAGGGCTATATTTCAATTCATGGCGGCGACAATGCCGCCCCTGACTGGCTGCCCGAATGGCGCGAGATGCTGGGTGGTGTTTTTTCACACGTGGGCCTGCCGGATTCAAAAACAAAGAAGGGCGAATTCATGGTAAAGATCGCCAAAGCGGATCATCCGGTGACGAAAGGCATTGCCGAGTTCAAGCTGAAGGACGAACTTTATTACCACCTTCAAATGAAAAGGCCGATTGAGCCGCTGGCCGTGGTGGAAGTGGATGGCCAGCAGTGGCCTGTGGCCTGGGTGCTTGATTATGGCAAGGGGCGGGTGTTTCATACGGTTTTTGGGCACCGCGACTTTGGCCCTGACAAGCACGAGCCACTGAGCACACCTGAATTTATGAAGCTGGTGCTTCAGGGCATTGATTATGTGGCCGAACCGCACCGGAAGAAACCATGATACTTGGATTTGAGCTTCTGGATTGATGTGACAGGTTTGCTGGCGGGTATTTCAAGGTAAAGTGCCCGCCATGCTTTTTTTATGATGAATTGCAGAAATGATTGAAATCAGGAAGTGCCTGATTTGGTGTCGATCAATTGAATTGCATTTGGTTTGCCAGATTTTGACTGGTTTTTGCGGGAGTTCGGGAAATTGAATTTTTTGGAGCCGGATTTGTATTGATCGAAGTCACCCTTGATTTTGAGCATGAAAACGATTCTCAGGTAACGATCCATGGCGCGTTGCTGAATTTGCATTCCTGATTCCCAGCGGCTGAGAGTCGATTCAGCGACCTGCAACTCATTAGCCAGTTGTTTTTGAGAAAGTTGCAACTGTTCGCGAGTGGAACGGATGGTTTCGGGCGACATCAAGCCAGCCTTTTTTCGCAGGGCGGCCTGAAAGAGATCGTCAGCTGCATCAGGCAATTGAATGAGGCTGCAATTTTCGCAGCGATAGACGTCAAAGTTTTTTAATGAAATGCGATAATCGCGACCGTCGTGCCGCATGATTGTTTCATACTTGTTCAGTTTGGCCGGATTGATCGACTTATGGCCACATTCCGGGCATTTCCACGGGAAAGGTTTCATGGGCAGGTGTCCGATATCAGAAATGGGCATTGACCAGCAGAACCACTGGAAATTCAGGGTCGTTGTCGTGCAGGACTGCTTCGACAAAAAGCGATTTTTCAATCCCGTTCAGGCTGACGAGGATTTTGTACCAGAATTGATGAAAAATCCGGTATTCCTGATGCTTTTCTTTGATCTGATAAATTGAACCGCCATTTCTGACATGTTCAATTGTCAATTTTTTTCACAGCCGTGGCTGTCAGGCCTGTTTCTTCGAGTTCATCTGTCTCAATGCGGCGCATTGTGCGGTCATCATTCCACATGACACAATTGGAAAGCCCGCTATCAAAAGCTTTTCGAACCAGTGCAAGTTCGATTGGTTCATGCACTTCGTCGCGTGAATGATTTGATCGCCTGACCATAACATATTACCTAAGCTTAAAACTTGATGTAAATCAAGTTGAAATTGG
>JBJTRR010001005.1:0-1503 GCA_046076185.1 bacterium
CCCGGCCCTGGGCGAAGGCGGCGCCGTTAACTTCACCGAAATCAGGGAAATTCTTGACCAGCAGGGCTACAGAGGGGCCTATACCGTTGAGCTGGAAGGCATTGGCGGCGAGCCCGAGCCCGGCCTTGACGAACGTCAGAACCGCCTTAGAAAAAGCTGCGATCACCTCAAAAAATGCGGCTATTGATCACCCCACCAGTCCCTTTACATCCCGATTCAGAGCAACCCAGCCACCAGCCCGGCACCAGCAAAAACATGACAATCACCCTGAACGGCCAGAATCATACAGTTCCAGAAGGTTCGTCGATCTCGCAACTGGTCGAATCGCTCAAGCTCAGGCCTGAACATGTCGCGATTGAGTGCAATCGCCGGCTGGTTTCACGCAAGTTCCACCACGAGACTGTTTTGCATGAAGGCGATGTGGTTGAGGTTGTTACACTTGTAGGTGGCGGTTCGCCCGCGGCCGACCAGGGCGAATCGCTCATTCCGCCCCTGAAAATCGGCAGTCACATCCTCACCAACCGGCTCATGGTGGGCACTGGTAAATACACCACACTGGAACTGATGCAGGATTGCCTGGCCGCCAGCGGCGCAGAAGTCATTACCGTGGCCGTGCGTCGCGAGCGACTTTTTGACAAGCAGGGCCGCAATATCCTTGACTTTATCGACCTCAAAAAACAGACGATTCTGCCGAACACCGCCGGCTGCTTCAGCGCTGAAGAGGCCCTGCGCACCGCACGCCTCGGCCGCGAGCTGCTGGAAGGCCTGGGCAATGCCGGTGCCGACTGGGTCAAGCTCGAAGTGCTTTCCGACCCGAGAACCCTTCTGCCCGACCCCACGGCCACGGTTGAAGCCACCGAAGTGCTTGTCAAAGAGGGCTTTCAGGTGCTTTGCTACACCAGCGACTGCCCCGTTACGGCACGCAAGCTGAAGGCCGTGGGTGCCGCCTGCGTGATGCCGGCCGGCAGCCCGATCGGCTCGGGCCAGGGCGTGCTCAATCCGTCGAGTATCCGCATCATTCTGGAAGACCTGAAAGGCGACGACCCGGATTACCCCGTGGTGATTGACGCCGGCGTGGGCACGGCAAGCGATGTCGCCTTCGCCATGGAACTTGGCTGCGACGGCGTGCTGCTCAATACCGGCATCGCCTCGGCCAAAGACCCCCTGCGAATGGCCTGGGCCATGCGCCATGCCATGACGGCCGGATACCTGGCAGCCCGCGCCGGGCGAATCCCGCGCAAGCTTTATGCCACGGCATCAAGCCCTCTCTCTGACCTCATCGGCTGATAGCATGCAACACTGTTTTCTATAGTCGTTGGATCGCAAAAGGGCAATGTGAAAGTCATGACTTCGTGTTCTTATATTATATGCGACATGTGTACTGGTACAAACACATTCATCCGCCGCAGGCAGCCTGGTTGCTGGTCGCGTCGGTAAGTGTTTTGGGTCACTTTTTCTGCTTTTCGCCTGATCGACACGTGTCGATCAGGCGAAAAGCAGAAA
>JBJTRR010001006.1:0-17261 GCA_046076185.1 bacterium
CCATCGATGATGCGGTGGTCATATGACAGGGCCAGATACATCATCGGGCGGATGACAATCTGGTCGTCAATGACCATTGGACGTTTCTTGATGCTGTGCATGCCCAGAATCGCCGACTGCGGCGGGTTCAGGATGGGGGTCGAAAGAAGAGAGCCGAAGACGCCACCATTGGTGATGGTGAACGTGCCGCCCTGAAGGTCGTTGACCGAGATCTTGTTTTCGCGGGCCTTCTTGGCGTAATCGGCGATGCCGGATTCAATTCCTGCGAAGCTCAGCTTTTCAGCTGATCGCATAATAGGCACCATCAGCCCGCGTTCGGTCGAGACAGCCACGCCCACATCGCAATAGTTGTGGAAGATCATGTCGGTGCCGTCGATCTGGGCATTTACGGCCGGGAAAGCCTGAAGGGCTTCGGTCGCAGCCTTCACGAAAAACGACATGAAGCCCAGGCCAATACCATGTTTTTTCTGGAAAGCGTCTTTATATTTGGCACGCAGGTCCATCACCCGGCCCATGTCAACTTCGTTAAAAGTTGTCAGGATGGCAGCGGTTTGCTGGGCTTCAACCAAGCGTTGGGCAATGCGCTGGCGAATCGTTGGCATTTTCTGACGAGTGGCTGCACGCTCGGCTGAAAGTGCTACGGGCGCTGGTGCAGGTGCTGGCGGGGCCGTGGCAACCGCAGCGGGTGCGGCTGATTTTGATTCAGCGGCGGCCAGCACATCGCCTTTGGTGATTCGACCGCCCGGGCCTGTCGGTGTTACGCTGTCGACGTCCACGCCTTTTTCAGCCACCTGATAAGCCACAGCCGGGGAAAGATGAGCTGAACTGGCCGGGGCAGAGGCACTGGCAGCAGCGGTCGCAGCCGTACCGCTCACAGCGGCACCAGCGGCAGGAGCGGCTGCCGAAGTGTCGATTGAACCTACAACCGACCCGATGGCCACAGTGGTGCCTTCTTTGATTGAAGCCAACAGCACGCCGCTGGCCGGGGCCCGCACTTCCTGGGCGGCCTTGTCGGTTTCAAGCTCGAATAGGCCTTCGCCTGCTTTGACATAATCGCCAGATTTTTTGATCCAGCGTGAAAGCACGCCCTCAGTCACCGACTCGCCGACACTGGGCACCTTGATATCCGTCTTTGACACCTGATTACTCTCCCCAGGGTATCCGACACAGCCATCGTGCTGGTCGATTCAGTCGTCCATTATAGCTGGCTAACCTGACCGGAATTCAACGAAGCTCGCTTTCCGGTTCCAGGCGATTTTTGACTTGGCTTGTACTCAATGACCTACCATTACTTTGTGTTCGTGGCGGGCCTGGGCGCTGATGATATGCGGGCCAGTACCGTTAATGGCGGCATCCACAAGATCGGCCTGCTCGTGTTCGTGAATATGGTGGCTGCCCGTGGCCGGGCTGGCTGAGGCGTCGCGACCGACGTAGTCGAACGACCAGCCCATCAGTTCATGCAGGCGTGGTGCAACGAATGTCCATGCACCATTATTTTGCGATTCTTCCTGCACCCAGGTCCACTGGGTCGCCGAATCGGCATAGCGGTTCAGAATGGGCTTGAGCAAATCGGCAGGCCATGGGTAAACCTGTTCCAGACGCACAATGGCCACTTCACCAACCTTCTTTTCCTGCTCGCGTTTGGCAATGAGGTTGTAATAGACTTTGCCGGAGCAGAGCAGAACCTTACGCACCTTGCGAGGGTCGGTCGCGGTGGCATCGTCAATCACTTCCAGGAAGCTGCCACGGGCAAGTTCGTCAACTGTAGAAACGGCCAGCTTGTGCCGCAACAGGCTCTTGGGCGTCATCACAACCAGAGGTTTGCGGAAGTTACGCTTGACCTGACGACGCAACAGGTGGAAATACTGGGCAGGTGTGCTGCAATTGACGACCTGAATATTGTCTTCAGCACAAAGCTGCAGGAAACGCTCCATGCGGCCGCTGGAGTGTTCGGGGCCCTGACCCTCGTAGCCGTGTGGCAAAAGAATGACGAGGCCGCTGGACCGGCCCCATTTCATTTCGGCCGAGACGATGAACTGGTCGATAATGACCTGAGCACCGTTCACGAAGTCGCCGAACTGGGCTTCCCACAGCACCAGCATCTTGGGCATGTCAAGCGAATAGCCATATTCAAAGCCCAGCACGGCCGCTTCGGAAAGCATGCTGTCATAGACCGAATATTCCGCCTGGCCGGGAGCCAGATGCTGCAAAGGTACGTAGCGATCGCCGGTTTTTGAGTCGGACAGCACCGAATGACGGTGGCTGAACGTGCCGCGACCGCAGTCCTGCCCGGAAAGACGCACGGGCACGCCTTCCAGCAAAAGAGAACCGAAGGCCAGGCTTTCGGCGAAGCCCCAGTTGATCGGGCCATTTTCAGCGATTTGCTGCGACCGGGGTGCCAGTACGCGTTCAAGTGTGGGGTGAATGGTGAACCCGGCAGGGGCCGAACTCGTTATAGCAGCAATCTGGGCGAGCTTCTCTTTCGCCACACCGGTATCAACGCGATTGCCATCAGAAACCCGCTTCATGCCCGACCATGAACCGCTGTAAGTTTCAGGCAGTGCCTGAGGCTTGCGATCCTTTTCTTTATGGACTTCAGCGTAAATCTTCTCAAGTTTTTCCTTGAAGGTTTCAGTCAGGGTGTCGGCTTCAGCCTGCGACAATTCGCCAGTAGCCAGAAGCCGATCTGTGTAAATCTGGCGGATCGTCGGCCGTTTACGAATCTCCTGATACATCAGGGGCTGGGTGAAGGCGGGTTCATCGCCTTCGTTATGGCCGTGCCGGCGATAGCAGACGAGGTCGATCACAACATCCATCTGGAAAGTCTGGCGGAACTCGGCTGCCAGGGCCCCCACATAAGCCACGGCTTCAGGGTCTTCACCATTGACATGGAAAATCGGCACTTCGATCATCTTGGCCACGTCGGTGCAATAACGCGACGAACGGCTGTCGGCCGGGAAGGTGGTAAATCCGATCTGGTTATTGACCACCACATGAATGGTGCCGCCGGTTTTGTAGCCGCGAAGCTGCGACAGATTGAGTGTTTCAGCCACCAGGCCCTGGCCGGCGAAGGCAGCATCGCCGTGAATCAGCACGGGAACCACCTTGCGTCGGTCGCGATTCGCGTCGCGGCGCTGTTTGGCACGAACCCGGCCTTCGACCACTGGGTCAACCGCTTCAAGGTGGCTGGGGTTGGCGCACAGTGTCAGGTGAACAGACTGACCAGCTTCGCAGATGTGGTTCGACGAAAAACCGAGGTGATATTTGACGTCGCCATCGCCGCCGACGGTGTTGGGTATGTTCCCCTCAAATTCGCCGAAGACCATGCCATAAGGCTTCTCAAGCGTATTGGTCAGCACGTTCAGGCGGCCGCGGTGCGGCATGCCCAGCACCATTTCTTCGGCACCCAGCGGGCCGGTCGTTTCAATCAGAACGTCTAGCAACGGGATCAGGGCCTCGCCGCCTTCAAGCGAAAACCGCTTTTGGCCAACGTAGTGCGTGTGCAGGAAATTCTCAAATTGCTCTGCGGAATGCAGTTTCAGCAGGACGCGACGTTTCTGACGGGCTGTGAGGGCAGGCTGGTTACGCACAGGCTCCATGCGATCCGTCAGCCATCGACGAATGCGGCGGTTGGAAATGTGCATGAATTCCACGCCGATTTTGCCGGAATACGTTTGCCGCAGGCAGGCGATAATCTCGCGAAGGGTGGCTGAATTACCGGGAAACAGCTTGGTGTAGAAGGTTTTGTCGAGATCGGCCTCGCTCAGACCAAATTCCGAAAGATCAAGCAGTTCATGTGATTCGCGGCTTGGTGAAAGACCAAGCGGGTCGAGGTCGCTCAGGTAGTGACCGATGTCGCGATAAGCATCGATCAGCCGGGTGACACCCGCCTGAAGCTGGCCGGCGTTTTCATCACCCGAGGTGGCGGGAGAGGAATCCAGCCCGAGGCTGAACCCTTCAAAAAAAGCCTGCCACGAGGCATCGACCGACTGCGGGTCGCTGCTCCAACGGACATATTGTTCCTGAACCAGATCAAGATTCCAGCGACTGCCAACCGTCGAGCGATTCATTGTCAAGTGATCCTTATCCCGGCCAGAGTCAGCAGCCCCTTTCACCCGGGCCATTCGCTGATACCCCTTGATTTTCGGGGCTCATGGCTTTCAATTGGATTGATGACTTCCCTGAGCACGACCCTGCTCGCCCAAGGCGGCCAGCATCGCGAAAATGTCACTGATACAAGACTTCCTTCATCATACTCTCCTAGTTTATCGTAATCGGTAGCGGTGAAAAGCCAGCTTGCGGAAAGATTTTTTAAGAAACGATGAAGGTATTTTTATTTATGAAACCATATTTTGATTTTATTAGAATATCTTATGTTTGCCTTGGTATTCAGTTCGATCCAAAAGTGTTTTAAAGCATTGTTTTTAAATAAGATGCATCAGAATCGGCTTGTCCATTCCCAGAGCCTGAATCGTTCATTTGCTAATTCATCGGCCAATGGAGAAATGGCATTGTGAAGTAATTCACAATTAATTAATTCTGTTGAGAGTCGTTCAAGCCTTCTTTCCAGCTCTTCTTCGGCTAATCCCAGGTTAGTCAGAAATTCGTTGTGGTTTCGGCCGGCTCGATAGTCTGGCTGGCGTGGCGGTGGCGGCAAAAGCCTTGAAATCATATTAAGATCTGTTTGATTGAGGACGCTGGCATGCACCATGACATGCGATTTCATGCGTCGCTGGGCACTCCCGGCGCACTTTCGGCCTTTGATAGCCCAATCGCCTGAGGCAATGACTTCAAGCCCTGGAGCAATATCCTGAAAAAGTGATGCAAGATCCTTCAAAACTTTAACTTGCAGTGTGCGCACATCGCGATCTTCCGGCTTGAACTGGCCTAGCGGAGCAATCATGCTAATGCAGAAAGTGCCGGGCCCGAGAAGCACTGTTCCGCCACCGCTTGATCGCCGGGCAACCGGCACGGCAAGTTGTTCGCATTTTTGCAGATAAACTTCTTCCGCCACTTTTCCTGAGGCACCCATGACCACAGCCCAGGACCGCTGACGCCAAAGCCGGACGATTGGCGAATTAGCAAGAGTGCCCGTTTCGCAGGCGTTCAGCAGGGCCTCGTCAACGGCGATATTCCAGCCGATGTCAGCCGTCTGTTTGTCGTTCCAGAAGATCATGATGTTCATTATCTTACGTTAATGCAAAAGAGGTGAATCGACAGGCGATTCACCTCTTTTGACAGGTTACCGATATTGGCCGTATGCCGATCAGTCTTCTTCAACGCGGAAGACTTCGTGGCAGCTTGAGCAGCTCTTCTTCACAGCCTGATGGGCATTCTTGGTGGCAGCGTGCTCTTCTTTTTCTGCCGCTTTCAGAAGGTCGTCGGTTGACTTGACAAAGTCAGCGGCCAGGGTCTTCCACTGGGCGGCGGCATCACCCTTCACGCCTTTAATTTTCTTGGCTTCGTCTGTGGCACCGGCGGTTTCTTTGGCGAGTTTGGCCAGTTCCTTGGCTGAATCTGTCACCGACTTGGCGTCTTTTTTGTAGGCGACGGGGGTTCTGACAGCCTTGTTAATGGCATTATTCAGCTTGCCAACTTTTTCCATCGCTTCATGAAGCTTGCCGTGCTCATCGGCAATGACCAGAGAGCCGCAGGCAACAGCAACGGCAACGACTGAGAGGCAAAAAACACGGATATTTTTCATGGACATCGCGGAGATTGCTCCGAATCAGAGACTGAGGGATACTTCAAGACTGGTTTCGGATCAGGCAATAACCCACTGCGATTCAGAAGGTTCCGCCTGTTCCGGGCGGGATTTACTTGCCCATTAAATGGACTTGATTATCCAAACTAACTGAATTATCGGAGATTTTCAATATGCACGTGAGATGAATATCGCCGCCCTTACCGGCAAATTCCGGCCGGGTCTATTTTTCAGCCGGTTAGAATTGGTACATTGTGTGAGCATGGCGATGACCAGTCTTCGAGCCTGAAATTTCAGGCGGCAGTGGCAGTTTCAAGGGCAGTACCCAATGGCCGAATCGGTGGATTACAAGTCAGCCGGTGTTGATCTGGATAAATATGAAGAGACAATCGCCGGGATTGGTCCGCTGCTGAAGCGCACCTTCTCGCCCCGGGTGCTTGACTGGGCCAATGGTTTCGCCGGTCTTTTTCGCTTGAATGATCGAATCAATCTGCTTTCACGCACTTATCGCGACCCGGTGATTGTGGCTGGTTCAGATGGTGTCGGCACCAAACTGATGCTTGCCTTCGCAACCGGCAGGCACCGCACGGTGGGAATTGATCTTGTTGCCATGTCAGTCAACGATGTGCTTTGCTGCGGGGCCGAGCCACTCTTTTTTCTCGATTATGTCGCAATGGCCAAAGATGATCCGGCACTCACTCATGCCGTGGTCGGCGGTATCAGCGATGGCTGTATTGAGGCTGAATGTGCCCTGCTGGGTGGCGAAACGGCCATTTTGCCCGATTTTTACAAGCCTGGTCATTACGACCTTGCCGGCTTTTGTGTTGGCGTTGTTGAACGCAAAGCCATTCTTAAAGGCAAAGAGATTGTCCCTGGCGACAAAATCATCGCCATGGCCAGCTCGGGGCTGCATTCCAATGGCTATAGCCTCGCCCGCAAAATTGCGTTTGATGTGGCCGGATTAAAGCCGGAAGACCATGTGCCGGAACTGGGCCGGTCGATCGGCGACGAATTACTTGAGCCCACACGCATTTATGTGCGGGCCCTGAAACTGATTTACAAGCATTATCAGGTCAAGCAGGTGATTCACGGCATTGCACACATCACCGGTGGCGGGATGCTTGAGAACCCGCCACGCATTCTGCCTGATGGCTGCGCAATGCGTATCAGCCGATGCTGGGACGTTCCGCCCATTTTTTCATGGCTGCAGAAAACGGGCAATGTGCGTCAGGAAGAGATGGACCGGGTCTTCAATATGGGTATTGGTATGGTGCTTGTGGTTTCGCCGTATTATGCCGAATCCATTTTGCGAACGATTCGCGAGGAAGCCAAAATCTCGGCCTGGATTGTGGGTGATGTCGTGAAAAGCCCGGAAAAGACCGTAGAATACGTCTGAATAAAATCAGCCGGTCTCGCTCTGGTCGTGAACATCAGCGGCTGACAAAACCGCGACGGGTTCCTGCCATTTTGAAGCGGTAATCTTACCGCCGCTGTCTTGTACATTCCTGAAGCAGCGACGCGGCAGAAGGCAGTGAATTCGCACTTCTTCCTCTTCAAATCGCTGATCCAGAATTGTGGCATTCTGGGTGAGGTAAGCCAAAAGCTTGCCCTGCGATGGCTGTAGAATGACTTCGCAATCAACAGAAAGCTCGTTAAGTTTGTCTCTCACAGCCTTTTCAAGCCGATCCATGCCTTCACCCGTGGCCGCTGAAACCACAACAGTATCAGCATGATGGGCCTTGAGCACATGAATAAACGAAAGGTCGGGCACTCGATCAGCCTTGTTCAAAACCAGAATGGTCGGGTGGTCTTCCAGGTCAAGATCGCGCAGCACACTGTTGACGGCCTGAATCTGTTTTTCAGCCTCGGTGCTTGAAGCATCGACGACATGCAACAGCAAATCGGCCTGCCGGGCCTCTTCCAGCTTGGCCTTGAACGACGCCACCAGCGAGTGCGGCAAGTCGCGGATAAACCCGACTGTGTCTGACAGCAGGGCGAAACCGCCGCCTTTGAATCGCCACTTGCGGGTGCGGGTGTCGAGCGTGGCAAAAAGCTTGTCTTCAGCCAGCACTTCGGCTTCCGTCAGCGCGTTCATGAGCGTGGATTTGCCGGCGTTGGTATAACCAACAAGAGAAATTGTTGGCACTTCGCCACGGCTGGCGACTTCACGTTCTTTGCGGGCTTGCACTTTGCCAAGCTTGGCTTTGAGGTCCTGAATACGATGAACAACCAGCCGGCGGTCTTCTTCCAGCTGCTTTTCACCAGGGCCACGCACGCCAATACCGCCTTTATAGCGAGAAAGGTGGGTCCACATGCGTTTGAGCCGGGGCAGGGCATATTCAAGTTGGGCCAGTTCCACCTGAAGATGCGATTCGTGGGTTCTTGCCCGTGAGGCGAAGATGTCAAGAATGACTTCGGTGCGGTCGATCACCTTCACGCCGAGGGCTTTTTCAAGATTCCGTGTCTGGCTGGGTGCAAGATCGTTATCGCTCACGATCAGGTCGGCTTCATGGGCCTCAACCAGATTTTTCAGCTCTTCCACTTTACCTTTGCCAAGATAAGTGGCCACATCAACATAGGCCCGTTTTTGCATGAGCGAGGCAAGCACCGTGAGCCCGGCGGTTTCAGCAAGCCCGCGAATTTCATCAAGCGGATCGTCAGGGTTATAAACACCGTGGTGTAACAGAACACCAACCAGAATGCATCGCTCACGCCGTTTATTGCCGTTTTCGGTGATCAAATTTCAGACAACCTCGCTTGGTTCATGTGGATTTGGAACGGTCGGTTAGCAGATGAATCCGCCCATATCTATGAGAATCTTAGAGCCATTTTGGAAGGGAAGTCAATCCTCGGTGATCAGATGGACTGTTGGGCGACGTTTTGGCCCACAAAAGTCTATCTGAAAAACACTTTGAAGATTATGATATACAAGCAGAATGAGTGGAAGAGTGGCAGGCAAGGCAGCGGTTGGGCTTTGTCTGATGGTAGAAGCGGGCAGAGGGTGCATCAGGATGAGTCGCAGTCGAGGTCGGGAAATCGTCTTACAGGCGCTTTATCAAAGGGATATCAATCCGGGGATCGGGGCCAGAAATATCAGCAATTTTCTGAAAAAGAGGCTGAAATACAGGCAGGATCAAGTGCCTTTTGCCCGCGACCTGCTGGCCGGTGTGCAGGATAACCTGGCCGAGCTTGACAGCCGGATTCAGCTTACCGCCGAAAACTGGCGCATTGAACGCATGCCCGTGATTGACCGAAATATTCTCAGGCTGGGGCTTTATGAGATATTGACAGGGGGCGACCGCACACCGCCGGTGGTGGCCGTGAACGAAGCTGTTGACTTGGCAAAACGCTATGCCGGCCCGATTTCCGGCAAGTTTGTCAACGGTATTCTCGACCAGTTTTTGCCAGGTAATAAAGCCGCCTTCAAACTTGGCGACCCCATGCCCGAGCCGGCTTCGCCCGCTGAAATTGTTGCACCAGTGGCAACTCCTGCACCGCTGAACGCTGCCATGAAAGGCTTGAGAAAGCTGAAGCAAAAAATGGCAGCAGAATCAACAGCGGAAACGGAAACAAAATGACAGTGGCTGTAAGGTGAACGATATTTATTTACCTGACAGGAGAGTTGACTGATGGCTTCGTGGTGGGATCGGCTCAAATCAGGCCTGGCCAGAACGACAAAGCTTTTTGACTTTCGTTCGTGGTTCGGGCGTAAAGTGGACCAGAGCCTGCTTGATGATCTTGAGGCACGCCTGATTCAGGCGGATGTCGGCGTGAAGGCCACGGCAACCATTCTTGACGAAATTCGCGATCGGTTTGCTGAAAAAACTGCCGACCGTGAGCTGACCGACTACCTGAAAGATCGTCTTGTTGAACTTCTCGAGACCGATGACCCCGGCAACCCTGCAATTTCAGCCACAGAGCCCGAAGCCGGAATGCCCAAAGTGTTGCTGATTGCCGGTATCAATGGTGCTGGCAAAACCACATCTATCGCCAAACTGACCAAACGCTTGACGGGTGAGGGTAAGACGGTTGTTCTTGCCGCGTGCGACACCTTTCGTGCCGCAGCGGCGGACCAGCTTGCCATCTGGGCTGAACGCACGGGTTCTGACCTTGTGCGTGGCAACGCCGGGGCCGACCCTGCCAGCGTAGCCCACGATGCCTGCCAGCGGGCCATTGCCAAAAAGGCAGATTACCTGATTGTTGACACCGCCGGGCGGCTGCACACGCAAGACCACCTGATGCGTGAAGTGGAGAAGATCCGAAACGTCATCAGCCGGAAAATTGCCGGTGCGCCGCACGAGTGCCTGCTGGTTCTTGACGCAACAATCGGCCAGAACGCCCTGAAACAGGCCGATGTATTCACGAAATCTCTGAAGTGCACCGGAGTGATTCTTACCAAGCTTGACGGCACCGCCAAGGGCGGTATCGTCATTCCCATTCGTCGCCAGCTTGGCCTGCCTGTCAAATTTATTGGCGTGGGCGAAGGCGCCGACGACCTTCAGCCTTTTGTCGCCCGTGAATTCATTCAGGCCATGATCGGCGAATAATCTGATAAAGCAGCGGGAGTCTCCCCCTTCTTGACGACACATCCCGCAACAGACCTGACAAAAGCCGACACCCCGAAAAGAGCCATTTTCCGGTCAGCATTTCTGCTGGCACTGCTGCATGCAGTTGTTCTGGCTGGGGGTTCTCTTTTTTTTGTTGCGGAAGAGCCGCCTGAAAACATTGCAACGCCGCAGCAACTGGCCATGGCGATACTTAAAGCAGAATCGCCATTGTGGGCCCGTGGCTGGTATCACTGGGACGCGCTTTGGCTGGTTCATTTGTCAAAAATGGGATACCGGCTGGAAATCTTTCCCGATGGCACCTTGTGGAATTCAAACGTCGCCTTTTTGCCTGGCATTCCGGCCGTGGCAAGCACACTGAGCCGATTGGGCCTGAACCCCTGGGCCGGCGTGCTGTTGTTTAATGTGCTGGCTGATTTTCTGCTCATGCTCGGCCTGGGCTGGCTGGCATTGGATTTGACGGGTTCGGTGCGGGCCTCGCTCTGGGCCATGCTGGCGATGGTGGCCTGGCCCTGGCATTTTTTTGTGATCACGCCTTATCAGGAAGCCGCCGGGCTGGCGGCGATTGTCTGGTCGCTTTGGCTGATCAGGCAAAATCGCCTCATTCCGGCCTTTCTGCTGGCTTTGCTGGCGTCGCTCTTTCGGCTGACGGCGATAGGGCTTTATGCCGGGCTGATTGGCGGGGCCGCACTTGTGGCACTGATTGATCGCTCAAAATGGCGGGAAAGCCGGGGTATAATCATGGCCTCTCTGGGCTGTTTCGTCGGCTGGCAGGGGCTGATGCTTTATTTTCGCCAGCGATTTGGCGATGCACAGATTGGCATTAAAGTGCAGCAGGCGTGGGGCCGCGACATGCCGCACCTGACCGGGCCGATTGAATCACTGGCTTCCGCCTTTCAGGGTGTGCTTACGGGCTCGGCTTGGCTTGATTGGTTCGCCTCGGTTTTGGTGCTTCTCAGCCTCGTTTTTGTCAGGCGAGAGTTGGGCCTGGTCTGGGCCAGTGGCCAGTTTGTGCTTGTGGCCCAGGCTTTATCAACAGGCATGGTGGTAAGCAGTGGGCGGTATATGCTCACGGCGATCCCTTTTTTTATCACGGCTGGTATTCTGGCTGATCGGCGGACCCGGCTGGTACTGCCGTGTTTGGCACTGTCAGGCGTGTTGCAGGTCATGCTTTTATGGCGGTATGGGCATGGGCAGTTTGCAGGATGAAGTCACTTGAAACAGCCGCACTGACGATCTACGATAAAGGCTCCCCAAAATTCAGGACGGATTTCCGACTCCTGAACCAGCCTTTTGAATCTCATGTCAGGAATCAGCTAATGCCAGCCGAAATGACGACAGAACAGCGATGGTTGGGCCGCAGGCAATTTCTCACGGCGGCTTCGTCGATTCCCTTCTCAATGGCCTTGCGACAAAGCCTGGCGCAGGATCAGGGGGCTTCGGCCCCGGCTTCTGAACGCATTCGCCTGGGCTTCATCGGCACCGGCGGCATGGGCACAGGCCTTCTGAATATTTTCAAAACATTTCCTGATATTGAAATTGCAGCCATTGCTGATGTTTATCGGCCGCATGCCGAGCGAGCCGCCGCCGGTTCAGGCCAGAAGCCCGAACTTTACGGCGACTTCCGCAAAGTGCTTGACCGTAAGGATATTGATGCCGTCGTGGTGGCCACGCCCGACCACTGGCATGCCCATGCGGCGATTATGGCGATGCAGGCCGGTAAGGACGTTTACTGCGAAAAGCCGCTTTCGCACTCGATTGGCGAGGGCAAGACGATGGTTGCTACGGCGGCAAAGCACAAGCGTGTCACCCAGATGGGCAACCTGATTCATGCCGGCGAGAATTATCACCGTATGGTGGAAATTGTGCAGTCGGGCGTGCTGGGGCAGATCACCAAATGCCGTGTGTGGATGTTTGCCGACCGTAATTACCCAGATGGCCTGGGCAAACCGGCCGACACTGAGCCGCCGGAAGGGTGCGACTATAATATGTGGCTGGGGCCAGCCCCCGAGCGGCCTTTTAACGCCAACCGGTTTACGTTTAACTGGCGATTTTACTGGGATTACGGCGGCGGGATGCTTTCCGACTTTGTCTGTCACCTGGTTGACCCGGTGCACTGGGCAATGAAAGTGGATGCGCCGACATCTGTGGTGGCAACGGGTGGCCGCTATGGCCTGAAGGATAATGCTGAAACGCCTGACACGCTTGAAGTGGTCTGGCATTATGCCGATGGCTGGGACCTGCACTGGACACACTCTGACGTCTCAACGCAGGGCATGCTGTTTAACCGTTCGGCCGGCATTATGTTTGAAGGCACCAATGCCACGATGGTGGGGCATTATAATGACTTCAAGATTTATGCCGAAAAGGGCAAGGAGATCAAGCTGCCCGAGCCGACTCTGGAGCGATCGAAGGGGCATCACCGCGAATTTGCCAACGCCATTAAGTCGCGTAAGGAATGTTCCTGCCGATTTGCGTATGGTCACCGCGTGACGTCCGTGGGCAATATGGGTAATATTGCACTGAAGGTTGGCCAAAGGCTGGAATGGGACGGCAAGGACGAGCGGTTCACCAACCACGAATCTGCCAACCAGCACCTGATGCGAGCCGAATATCGCAAGCCCTGGGCGTTTCCGGTGGTTTGAGATTTGACGACTGTAAACAAAAGTCAAAAGGCTGATTGACCCATGCCAGATGATTCAGAGACACCGGAATCGGAAAGTGCCCAGGGGCCGCTTGACTGGCTGGCAGTGCCGCCCACGGGCGTGCCTGGCTGCCCGCTGGAAGACTGGCTGGGGGCACTGACGCAGGCGGGGGCGATTGTTTCCGCGTATCGCGACCCAGAAGGGCTCTGGATTCGCTTCGGCGAGCTGGAACTGGCCGGGTTTGTGAGTCTCGACAAATCATTGGTGGAAGCCATCAGTTTTGAAATTCCCGCCGAGGTTGCCAACCGGCATCGTATTGCGATCCGTGAAGCGGCTGACAAACTGGGCTGGGAAATCTGGGACCAGAACGCCGAAGACGAAGATGACGACTGGTTCGGCGATGATGATTGAAAAAACGGAAACAACCAAGTCTTGATAACAAGGAGAACCGCCCCGATGAGACATCTGTTTGAACTGAGCTGGCGCAAATCGGCTCTGGCCCTTTCACTTTTGCTGGGCATTGCCGCCAGTTCGGCCACAGCCCAGGAATGGAACTGGAAAAAGCACATCATCAATGGCCAGAGCGAGTTTGAAGCCGCCGGCGCCTTTGACGTGGACAACGACGGCGATATTGACGTGGTCTCGGGTGCCTACTGGTATGAGGCCCCATCATGGAAAAAGCACGACGTGCGCGACGTGGTGCGACAGGGCACCTATTACAACTGTTTTTCGACATTGCCCGTTGATGTCAACGCCGACGGGCTAATGGATTTTGTGACCTGTTCCTACTTCGGCCGCAACTTTGGCTGGGTAGAAAACCCTGGCAAGCCGGGGGTGAAGTGGACATATTATGAGGTTGACTTGCCTGGCACCAGTGAAGCGGCCTGGGCAGTTGATTTGACGGGCGACGGCAAGCTTGATTATCTGCCTAACCCGACCAATGTCGTGGTGTGGTATGAACTTGAAAAGACCGGCAAAGAGCCAAAGTTCAAAAAGCACGACTTTGGCAAGGCGGCGGCCGGGCACGGTGTCGGCTCGGGCGATATCAATAAGGACGGCCGCATTGACATCCTTACCCCCAAGGGCTGGTTTGAAGCACCTGCCGATCCTTCCAACCAGGAATGGAAGTGGCACCCTGACTGGAACCTGGGTGCGACAGGTATCCAGATTTTGTCAAAAGATTTTGACGGCGACGGCCTGGTTGACCTGATCTGGGGCATGGGCCACGACATCGGCCTATACTGGGCGAAACAGGTCAAGGGCGACGATGGCAAGATCACCTGGAAGAAAGAGCTGATCGACGACAAGATTGCCTCAGTGCACACACTGCTCTGGGCCGATCTTGACAATGATGGTCAGGACGAAATGATCACTGGCAAGCGGGTTTATGCCCACGAGCGTGAGCCTGGCGATATTGATGCCCCGGCGATTGCCGCTTACAACTACGACAAAGCCAAGGGCTGGCAGAAGCGGCTGGTTTATTTGGGTGAGCCAGCCAAAAATGCGCCGAAGGAACCCGCCAAGCGTTTGGCCCTGCGCGATTTCCCGCCCGGCACGGCCGGTACAGGCCTTCAGCTCACGGCGATTGACATGGACAAGGACGGCGATCTTGACCTGATCGCCCCCGGCAAGAGCGGCCTTTACATGTTTGAAAATCTGCTGAAAAAGAAGTAATCTGAAGGATATACAGGACGGGTCCGGTTCAATTCCTGTCGGGCCCGTTTTTCAGACCAGTATTGCCAGTGAGTTTTCGATGATTCAGATTCCGTCTTCAGTCATCATGATTTTCCTGGTTTTTTGTCTGGCCTGGGCCCTTTGGATGTTTGCCAGAACGCGTGAAGATGCTCATCTGGAAGTGGGCGAATGTAATTTTGATGACCCAAGGGAACGCTACAGAGAGCTGGAGGCCGCCTTCGCTGCCGGCATGATGACGGAAGAAGAATTCCAGAGACTGGCCGAGAAGCTGGGCGTTAACCAGACCAGGCAAACCAGTGGGGTCTCGTCGAAATCATTACCAAAGACATGGGATGACCTGAAAAAGTAAATTACAAAGGCAGAACACTTTCGCTTTAATTATGCTGTAACTTTTGAAGCTGTTATTTGGCAAGTACATAGATGGCTTTGACAGTGGGTATGGCCTTCGCTGATTTTTGGATGAACTGTATGACTTGTCGGCCCTTGGGTGTTTCATACTGCCAATGTTCCACAAGCTGGCCCTGAGTTGCCACCCGCGACTTGTGCTCGGGCAAGCCATAGCGGGCATTGACTTGCTCTTTTGTGAGGCCGATGAGATTTTCTGAACTGGCGTCCGCTGCAATTGCATGACCCTCAACAGGGCGCCCCGGCTCAGGCGGTGCAGGGAACCGATCAATTTTGCCGCCGGGCAAGTTTGGCTGCGGCGGTTTCATCTCACTGGCAACTTTTGTTTCAGGTTTTGAATCAGCAGGCGATGCACTTCCGGCAGAATCAGGGTCAATCCAGCGGTCACCCGCTTTTTTCCAGCCCAAAGCGGCCAAAGCATCAGATGCTTGTCGCATGTCAGGATTGATACTCAGGCATTCACGAAACAGGGCTGCTGCCGCCCGGCGATCGCCCAGCAGGGCCAGATAATCCTGCCCAACGGAAAATCGGCCTTCGGCATCGCCTTCCGCAAGTTTGCGGGCCTGATAGTTATCCAGCCATTTTCGGGTGATCTGACGGGCAAGCTCGGCCTGACCAAATTTGTCTCGCACCTGATTTACGAGTTTAATCAAATCGTCGCGGCCAAGATTCTCAGCCTGTTCGATCATTTTCGGTAGCCCCTGATTACGCAGGGCTTCCGGCAAATCCGGGCGATCCGGCACAGCTCGTCGGGCTGTATCAACCAGCGATTCTGTCATGTTCGGGCTGTTAACCACTGCCATCATCAGGCCTTTTTCAAGAACATTGGCCATCAGTTCGCGGTCAAAAACGCGACGTTCTTCTTTTTTGGCTTTCAGGTAAGTTTGCAACGGTTCTTTTTCGAAGCCAGCTTTGAGCGAGGCTTCAAGCTTGCCAGGCTGTGGTTTGGTCGAATCGGGAAGAAGCCGGGCGATCTCGCGTGAGAGTTGCTCAAGCCCGGCCTGGTCTTTGATTCCCTGATAAGCCCGGAGGAAGCCAAGATGGGCCAGGGCCTGAACGGTGGCCGTGTCGGAGCCTGCTTTTTGCGCCTCGTCTGCGGCGCTTAGTGCAGCCGATCCTGGCCGAGAGCCGGGTGGGTCAGCCTGGGAACCGAGAATTTTGTAGGCTTCGGTTCGAAGGCGAGTGACGGTGCCTGCCAGTTCACGGTCTTTGTAGCGAGTGGCAATGGAATCGCCCCACGAAGCAAGTTCCAGGCGTTTCTGGGCGTCGTCGGGGCCGAGCGATGCTACTCTGGAAGCCATTTCCTCGCGTTCCGAAGGTAAAAACTGCATCGTCGAGACCATAAATTCGATCACTCGCCCAATTTTCACCACTCGACCGGTAAATCGGCCGCGAGGCAGGGGGCTGGGGCGATCAAGCCTGAGCTGGGCAGGCAGCACCAGAGGAACCGATGAGCCCTTGAGCTTGATAATTTCGTAGCGATTGCCCTGTTTTTCAAAGTCGGAAATGCGATCCTCAACTTCAATTTCCTTGTTCAGCCACTCTGGCCTGTGGATTTCGTCGGCCGGCACACGCGGCAACTTTTTCGTCGGGGCTTTTGACGACGGATTCTGGGCATTCGTCGGCACGGCCGCAAAAATGGCAATTGTTGCGGCAAAAACCAGAGAATAAAGCATCGGGTGTGTCAAACGCATCAGGGCGCCTCGTCCTTTACCTGTCGTTCAGTCACAGGCCAGCCCAAGGTGGCCAGGGCGTCCCAGTTCGTTATTTGCACACCGCTGTCAGGTGCGAGCCGTACAAGCCACTCTCCATCAGCCAGTTCCAGATTTTCCAGCCGTACACCAATGAGAATACTGTCTCCGACGGCTGGTTTCAGGTCTTTCATCAGTTTAAGCTGGTCCAGATCGAGCCGGCCCAGTGGCCTTGCGGAACCCGGCCCAGGGCCAACGGCAATGCGGTAGTCTATGTCGTAATGCCCGCCATTTTCAGGCGTGGCAATCACCCGCGATTCCACCACCAGCGAACGGCCTTTATCAAGTGCTTCAAATTCACTGACACCCGCACCACCTGCAGCAAATCGATCAAGTATCTCTTCCATGGGCCGACCCACAAGGTCAGCCAGAATGGCCGCCTCACGCGAAGCCTGGATGATCTGTCGGGCCGTCTCGCTACTATCCTTCATCTCAATGTAGGCATTGGCCGCAGCCAGAAGAATTTGCTTGGCTTCGTCAAATTTGCCTTCTTTTA
>JBJTRR010001007.1:0-8685 GCA_046076185.1 bacterium
CATCCTTCTGAACCGAAAACGGTTGTGGTTCAGGCCAGCGGCGGCGGGGCGAATAACCGCCCGACACCGTATTCGGCGGCGGCACCGAGTAACTCACCATCGCCTTGAAATCAGAGCCGGCGGCAGCGCCCTGAAATTCAATTTTGCCTTTCAGGGTTGCCGTTTCCGCATCGCTCACCGGCTGCATGACGAGCGAGCCAAGATCAGTGACATTCTGGCCTGACGGAATTTTGGCATCAAGCATGCGATAACCCGCAGCCCGGAATGACAATGGCCTGGCTGTGTCGGCAATTTCAGTGCTGAACCAGCCATCGGGCTGGATCATCATCTGGGCGAGAATCAAATCGGCATCAAGCTTGCCATCAGCCACTTTTACCGAGCCAAAAACCACGCTGCCCTTGCCAGATCGCTTGACACTGTTGAAACTGCGGGCCAGTTCCAAAATTCGCCGGGCCGTTTGCCTGGCGTCTTTGGTGGTGATGGCGGCAAGAACCTTTTCGTCGGTAAGAAGCGTGGTTTTGGCCGCCAGAATGGCTTCCGCGGCTTTAGCACCCTCTGAACCATCAAGCTGCGATGCCAGAACGCTGTAGGCTGCAAAGAAATTCTTGAATTTTTCAGGGTTGGTCAATGATTCTTTGAGTGCTGCAACCTGAGAATTGACGTCCACGGGAGCGGGCCTGGCGGCATCCTGTGCGGTCAGACCGGCAGTGAGCAAACTGCTTATTGATAAAACAATCAAAGCCAGTCGTTTGCTTTGAAACGTGAATTTCATGATCAAGACCTGTGATGATGAGAATGGCAAGCGAAGTCAGGCGACGCGATAACATAGTATCGTTAAGAAGTTTCGGAATTTCCAGATGGCAGTGGCGATTAATCAGGGCCTTTTCATTCTCCTTCTGCGGGAAAGGGGTCAGGCAAGCACCCTCGATGCGATTCTGCGAGCCAGACCCTTTTTTCAAACTCTTCCGAAACTCGCCGTATTGCTCAACGAATGAGTATTAGACACCGCTGGGCTATTAATGAAATAGAAGTGTAAAGCACAGATTTCAGGCGAGAGGCTTTGCAAAAGTCAGAGCCAGGGCTTAAACTGAGACAGACTTTAAATGAAAGATGCCGGCTATGACAAATCGCATTTCAGGAATACGATGGACACTGACAGGTGTGGCACTGGCGGTCACCTTGGCGGGGCTTTGTGTCTGGCTGCTGCTGGCTCAGTTTTTAATTCCGGTAATGATAAAAGATGGCTGGAACGGCAATGGAATTAGTGTTTTAAATCAGTTTTTTTCGACCCGAAGCTCTAAAAAGAGTCTGGAATATTATATAAATTTATGGACAAACTTCAGAAATGCAATAAGTATTGGGTTTTTAGGCTATCTGTTGATTATAAATTGGATTTCCGGCAGAATTAAATCAGTGAATAATCAGGTTATATTGATTTTGTTATCAGGCCTGTTTCTGGCAATGACGGTTTTATGGGGCCCCAGGCAAGATTATGTAGCCCATATCAATATCTGGGAGAAGATACAATCGGGTGATGACCCATGGTGGATCCAGCCTGAATCTGGCATTATTCTCAATGCCTATGGCCCGCTATTTAATTTGCTGGCATGGCCGGCGATGATTTCAAGCCTGACACCCAAGATTATATTTGCATTTACTTATCTGGTTTATTGCATTTATCTGGTTGGCAAAACAACTGAAACAAAAGCCAGTTATTTCATGATTGCCTGGTGTTTCAGCCCATTTTTCTGGCTTGAGATTGCCTTTTACGGTCATTTTGATGTATTGGTTGGCCTTTTTGTTGTCGCAGCAATTGTATTTGTAAACAATGGACAGGAAATGAAATCAGCAATGAGCCTGGCCCTGGGATTTCTACTGAAATTTCTGCCAATTTTGTTCCTGCCCTTTTTGGCGATTGATTTGCGTTCGCCAAACAGGCTCAAATTACGAATGATGATTGTATCATTATTAGCCATGATATCGGGTATGGCGGCATCGTGGTGGGTGTTGGGCGAATCAACGTTTCGCCCACTGCTTTTTGCAAGTTCGCGTGGTTCAACACTCGTTTCATTCTGGCGATTTATGAAAGGCAGATATTCGCCGATTGCATTAATTTGTCATCCAGTGCCCGACCTTGATTTTCTGGCAACACCGGTTCTATTGATGATTTTGTTTGCCGTCTGGCTCTACTTTCTGAAATACAAGGTATCTGTCATACACGCTTGCCTGATGGCAATTCTGGCTGTTTTGATATTTTACAGGGTCGGTTTTTTGCAATATCAAATGGTGCTTTTTCTGATATTACCCATCGGGTATATCCAATCAGCAGAAAGATTAAAACAAAAAAGAACGGTTATTTATGGCGTGATGATTTATCTGTTATGGATAACAGGATTTGATTTGTTTGATAATGCTGTTGGTGGGATCATTGGTTTCAACAGGCCTTATGGCTGGATGGAAGACTGGGCGGGACTGCCTCAGCTTGTGTTTGGTGGAAATTTTCTGATTGCATTATGCCGCATGGGGATTCACGAAAATGCAATTACCCCGAATTGAATTGGCCTTGCTGATCACCAGAAAGCGCCGATAAAGAAGGTGAAATAACGGGTTTTATCGTCAGGGCCTTTGGCCACGGGGAAGGCCAGGTCAAACGCCAGCGGGTAAGGGCCAAACTGGGGAATGACGACGCGAAGACCGGTGCCGACCGAGGCCCGGAAAGTGGTGAAAGTGTAATCTTTTTCAACTGTACCGAAGTCGCAGAAGACGACTTGGCCGAATTTGTCGTTGGCTGTCCAGGGGAATTGATATTCCACCGAGCCGATTGACGAAAGAATACCGCCCATATTCTGATTAAAGACATAGGGGCCGACGCCGCGATAGGCAAAGCCACGCATACTGCGGAAATCGCCGGCGAAGAAGCGTTCGTAAACGGGCGTATCGCGGCCGGTGACACCGAAAAAGCTTCGCAGAGTCAGCGTGTGTTTGCCGGTTCCGTCGGGGCGGCTGCGAACGGTGAAATACTTGCGGCCTTCAATTTCAACCTTGGGGAAGGTGAAATCGCCCCAGCCCTGTTCAAAGGCAAACTGGACATATTGACCTTTGTTGGGGGCGATTGGGTCATTACGGTTATCAAACGTAATACTTGGGCGCAAAGTGGCGAGAAAGGTGTGGCCACTGGCGGCAAGATAATCGGCTGGGGCTGGCTGAGAGAAGCCCGAGAAATTCACATCTTCCACACGCATGGCCAGGTCGGCGTAGGTGGAAGTGCCAAACTGTCGGCCCAGCGAAAACCGGCCACCGCCGCGACTTTCGTACCAGTTCGGGTAAGAACGGCCGAAGACATAGCCGCTGAGGTTCAGGGCGACGGGCAAATCGAAGAGATATGGGTCGCGGAAACTGACCACCATACGATTGATGACGGTGCCGGGCGAGGCCTCAAAGCGAAATTCCTGGCCGCCGCCGCGAAAGGCCTGGCCGCTTGTCAGGTCACGCCAGCTTCGCGGGATATTAAAGATGTCAAAGTTACGTTCATGAACGATGAAATTGCCTGAAAGGCCGCCGAAGCTGGAAGCACCGACGCCAAACATGAAGCGACCGGTGGGGGCTTCTTCGACTTGTGTACTGATATCAGCGAACGAGCGATTGGCAAAGGGCTCCTGGCGGTCGGGGCCAACGTCGCTCATGTTCAGGCCTGGCAAGTCCGGGAACCGGCCTGGCGGTTCGCCCGCACCCAGTGGTGCGGCACCTGGAATGGCTTCAGGAACGACGGTTGAAGATGAGCCTGGAATGTTTGGAACGCCAGCCGATTCGCCGGGAATAGTGATGATTGATGGCGGCGGCACCACGATGGCATTGCCACCGATTGGGGTGTTGCCGATAGCATTGCCACCTTCAACAACAGGCGGCAGTGCTGAACCATCAAGCAATGGGGCGGGCGTGGCGGCACCGCTGCCGGGCTGGGCCTGGGCGATTTGTAATGGTTTTTCGGCGGGTGCACCCAGCGGCACAGTGCCTGAAGAGCTTGGCAGTTCGCTGCCAGGATCCTGCAGGCGGGTGACTTCCGAAGTGGGCATTGAGACGGGAATTACGCCTTCGCCATAGGGTTTGTCGTGAGAGCGGCGATTGATGATATTGAGATTGATGGGCTTGCCCATTTCGGGCGAGGCAACGAAATACTGCGTGCCCTCAAGCCTCTTCTGAAAGGTCTGGAGCAGGTTGGCATTGAGGGGTTCGCCCGGCACAAGGCCGGCCATTTCGGCTTCGCGGCGAACAACTTTGTCTTTTGTCCGATCGTTTCCTTTGACAATGATCTCGCCCAAAAGATATTGGTCGCCTTCTTCGATCTTGTAGAGAAGGTCAACAATGCCGGGCTCGGTGGTGAATTTGGGCTCGACGTCGATTTTTGCATCAATACAGCCAATTTCACCATATTTGGTGAGCAGGTTTTTCTTGTCTGCGTCGCGGTAATCGTCGCGAAATGGCTGGTTTGAATGCAGGGCAAGCCCTTCACGCAGCTTATCGACAGCGAGTTTATCGTTGCCTTCAAAGCGAATATTGCGGACTTTATATTGCGGCCCTTCACTGATGACGAATGACACTTTACGGTGGCCCAGATCTTCGCCGGGTTCGTCAACCACTGAGACGGCAATTTCAAAGAAACCCTGGCCCTGATAATATTCGCGAAGCTTGCGGGCATCGTCTTCAATCTGCTCTCGCGAGAAGCTGCCGCCGATGAGGCCAAGAATCGAGGGCTTGGAGAGAATCTTGGTCTTCAGAACCGAGTCGCTGACGTAAGAATTGCCCAGCATCTCGACATGAGAAATGCGGAACTTAGGGCCTTCAAAAATCTCGTAAATCACGGCCGTATCGCCAGGTTTGTCGCCTGAAACCAGCTTCACGGTGGCCTTGTGATAGCCTTTTTCCTGATAAAGCCGCTCAATGGCCGCAATACCCAGGCGAGCCTTGATGCCATCAGCCCGCCCCCCAGGCTTGATGCCAGTGGCTTCTTCAAGCTTTTTTTGCTTGATGGCCGATGCGCCGCGGTATTCAACGACACCAATCTTCTGCATTTCACGCACTTTGAAGATCAGCACATAGCCCTTACCATCGTCAGACTTATCGTAAAACGGCTGAACGTCAGAAAACCAGTTGCTTTCAAGCAGGGCCCTGATGTCTTTTTCAATGATCTTGCGTTCCAGAGGCCGGCCTACGCGGCTGGAAAGCTTTCGCAGCACCTCTTCAGTGCCAACGGACGAATTGCCTTCAACCTGGATATCAACGATCTGGCCATCCGGCAGCTTGTTACCGGAAACCGAGCCTCGTGAATTGCGCAGAACCTGAGCACTGGCAGTCGCTTGCACAAGCACCAAAGCCAGCATCAGGCATGCAAAGGCCGGAACTCGCCCCAATGGCAGCGTTGCAGGCGTCAGATGATTCTGCGTTTTAATAGCGGAGCGAAACCGCATGGGCATCCCTTCCCACGGGCAAAAGCCTCAGATCATTTGCCGAATCAGGCCTGGAAAAGCCGTTCTGAAGAACAACCCACCTCAGGCAAACCCGGCCGGCCGCCATCAACAGCAGCAGCCACTTGATCTCGTCTGGAGAGGCCGGGCTGAACCTGACACAAGACCATACAGAATATGATTTTATGCCACTTTTGCCGCTGGTGGTTCCATCCATGAAACACACCCTGAGCCGACAGATTCAGCCACCGAAATCAGAGCGAATCATACCGAACAAATAAAAACATTCAAGATCAAAAGCGGATTATGCGTGATGGGGGCAACCATGCTCAGAGAAACGTCCGTTCAGAGGCAAGATTATCGCCATGTAACCTTAATGATTACATGGGCTTGCAAACGATGTCTCGCCGTTTTCCGCCGAATCACTTCAGGCGGTTTTCGCCTTTGTTTTCGGATTGGTGGATGGAGACAGGCCAGCCAGGGAACTGGTTTTGGGGGTTGCCGTCGGTGGCATCGATCAAAAACCGGAATGACTGAATGTGATAGGTTTTGGTGGCCGGGTCGATTGTGACAAAGCCAAAGCCACTTCCCTTCTGGTGAGCCAGCCGGTAGCGATTCTGGGCCTTGCCCATTTCGGGGTTGCCCACGGCGAAGACATAGACCAAGTTGCCAAATCCGTCAGTAAATTCGCCGGTATCAGGCAGGCCGTGGGTGGGGCGATTGGCATGCGGAATTTGCAGCTCGTCAGCCCGCCACCAGCGGGGATAGCCCACGGCGATGGCCGGCGTGCAGAACGACCAGTTGCTGTCTCGCTGCTTTTCGACACCATACTGGCAAAGCGTAGTCAGGTGTTGGTCGCCATTGATGTGCAGGGCCATTGATTCACGCATGATGCGAATAGCATTGTTGCGAGGGGTCTGCGGCCATGCGCCTGAATCAAGATCGGCCCTGAGATAGCCGTTGTAGCCGCCGTGGTGCGTGGCCACCGCAGCGAAAACGGTCTGGCTCAGCACCACTTTCATGGTGTGGCCGCGCCAGTCGGCCCCCCAGGCCCTCAGAAAGTCCTCCTGCCGACGGCCCAGCAGATCAAGCCCGGGTTTATCAAGCGTTTTCATGTCAATCGCATCGTCTTTCACATGGTCGGCCCGGCCGGCCCAGGTGGCCACGCGTTCGGGGCCGCTTTTCCACTGACGGTCGCCCAGAATGGCGAAGCTCACGCCGCCATAAACCATGTCGCCGAAATAGACAGAAATATCCTGTTCAACAGGCTTTGGGTCATAAATATCAGGGTGATGGGCGGCATTGGTGCGGTGAACAACATTGACCATGCGGGCCGGCTCGTGGTAACCACCCAGCGAGACATCGTTTTTGTGCTTGCCAAACTCCATTTTCTTGCCGGCTTCGCCCCAGATATTGCCTTGAAAGACGTCGTGGTCGTCAGGAATACAGACGGTGGGGCGGTCTTTGATCGCCTGGCGAAAGGCCCAGCCAAATTGATAAAACTTGCGCAGATAATTCAGAATGGCCGGTTCGGCCGGTTCACGAATGATGCCATAGCCGCCATGATTTTCATAAATCTGATCGCCGGAAAAGTAAAGCATGTCAGGGTCGAGCCTGAGCAGGTTGGCGGCCACGGGCTCGTAAGGAAAAGCATAATCGTTCTGGCAGGTCATGGCGGCCAATCGCAAGGCACGCCCGGCCGGATTGGCCCTGACTGTGCCCTGCCAGGTGCTGGCCTGCTGCGAACCATCGCGCAGTTTTTGCCGATACACGACACGATATTCATGCTTCTGACCGGCATCCCAGTTCGGCAGGCGAAAGGTAACGACCCAGGCATCTGTGTCAAGATCGGCCGAGGCCCGTTTTTCCCATTGCAGGCTGGCGTTTTTAATTTCAAGGTCGATCGTTTTACTGTCATCCGCCCCCATGGGGCCTGTCAGGACGCTGAGCTTGAGGACAAAACCCTCGGCCGATCGCGAATCGCTCAGGGTGTACATTGTCCAGAGAATCGGCCCAAAGGCCTGTTGCGGCTGGTGTGAAATCGCCTCGCCGCCGGCTTGCCAGTTGGTGAATCGGTAACGGCTGCCGCGCCCACGCGGAGTTGGTTCGAAACCATTGACGATTGAAAAATTACCGGCAAGCTGTTCGGTAGCGACAACTGTACTCAACGACCCCAGGATACGGCCTTTCTGACTGACGTCGATTTGGAGCCGGGCCTTGTCTTGGTCTGTTGGCTGGCTGGTCAGCAGGATTGTTGCCGGCAATGCGGGGTCGAAACCGTCAAGCGGGGCTTCTGCCTCGCCAACGATCATGCCATGGCCCACAACACCAGCCCTGATGCCGCCTTTGGCGAAGCAGTTTGAGCGATATTCGTCGATATCGCTGCGAATACCAACGCGAAAGCCGAATCCGCTGTCAACCTGGCCTGATTCGGCTCTGGCAGCTGTAATAGAAAGCTGAAACGGCTTTTCAGGTTTACCAATCTGGTGAGTAATGGCATGAATATTGCGGTCGCCAGCTTTTGCCGAACATTCGGCGGCCCCACCGACGATTCGCCAGTCTTCCATGGGGTTGGCCCAGAACTGGCCGCCCAGCCAGACTCTGTCGAACGTGTTATCCCAGTCGTCAAGCCGACTGAGTTCGATTTTTAACGGGTTTTGTGCACAGCTGCGCCGAAACGACGAAACGAACGCCGCAGTGGCGGAAGCCATTTGCAGAAGGAAGCGGCGGGTGAGGCGTGACATGGCGAATCCTTCCGGAAAGGTGCAAGTGAATGGCGATGATTGATGTTGGCTTGAATGAATCTGAATTTAGCGGAACAGCGTGGGAATTGCAATTATCGTGATAAAAGCTGATCAGCCAAGCAGGGCGGCACGCATGCAGGCCACCAGACCGGCATCAGTGCGGCGATGCACTGTTTCAGGCGGCAGTTCGGGCAGGCCGAATTGGATTTCAGGCCGAAGGCGAGGCGAACGATCCTGAGCCGTGGCGCGACACGAGGCATGAATCTGACGTGTGCCACAGCCGGCAACGATATCTGCGACATTTTCAAGCCTGACACCGCCACCGACAATGATTTCAATGCGACCGGCAGAGTGCGAAATCAGGTCGCGAATGAGAGAAAGACCTTGCGGAGCCGTTGGTTTCAGGCCACTTGTCAAAATACGGCTGATTTTATGGCTGATTAATAATTCAAGCGAATCAATTGGATTTTCAACCAGAT
>JBJTRR010001008.1:0-1413 GCA_046076185.1 bacterium
ATCTGCCAGGCAACCATTCCCAGCACCTCAGCGACCAGCGGTCTCGCTTTGATTTTTGAACCATTAAAATCCAGCTCTTCAGGTATTTTTTCTTCTTTCAGGGCATGTCTCAAAAGGGCGTCGGAAACATGCAGAAAAAGATCAGACTGTGACTGATACCGGATCAGTTCCGTTTGCGTTTCATCGTTGACATTGGCCAGAAGGGCCTGCCGAATCTGAATCAGAGTTTGTGGCAGCCCCAGAACCTCGTTCAACGAATCTTTATCTTCCGGCAGGCAGTCTCGCCATGTATGGGCCGGGTGAAATTTAGCACTTTTGGCAATGGGATTACGATCAGGGTTATTAATTTCTGATTTGTTTTTCCCGTGAAAATATTCGTCCTGCAACTCTTCAGAAAACGGCTGGATTTTGAGACGTTCAAACCGGCTTTGATGAAAATAATGTTGCAGGTGCTCGTCAATGGCATGCTGGCGGCCAGCGATAATGGTTGTCACTTTGGATGGATCACCACCAACGGCATCTTTGGTAAACTGTCCGTTTATGCACGTCAGCAATTGCAGGAACGAATTTTTCTCGGCATTTGAAAATTCGTCAAGACCATCAAAAATGACAACAACGCGGCGACGATCAAGAGCATACTGAATGAGCCCTGATTTTTCTTCATCGGTGATTTTTTTGTCAAAAATTTTCAAGTCGTTAAGAATTGGTTCGGCAAGCAATAATTGACGGAGTGAATCAATGTCGGCTGGCTTCACCGGGAGAGGCTTGACAAACCGAAAGACCATCAACGGTTCATGGCTGCCTATCCCGGCTTTTGAAATCAGATAGGCCAATCTGCGGGTGAGAATGGTTTTACCGGCACCGGCACCGTCGGAAAACACCAGATTTTTTTTGGCCTTTCTGATTTTCTGGAAGGCAGCCCAAGGCTGATCTTCACGCAGGTCTTTAAGATCCTCAATATTTTCCTTGAAACCCCCACGACCATCATTAAAGACATGTTTCACCCATGCCAGTTGTGGATCGACATAACAGTCGAGCCGGATGTCCGGATCAAGTTCATTACCGGTCTCAGGCCATGACTTTTCTTTCACAATTTTCGCATAATCGGGAATGAGTTTTTCATATTCTCTCTGTTTCAGTTTTACATCGAAAATTTTCTCAATCCAATCAGCGGACTTTTCCTGTATTTTTTTGAAAGTCTTCGAATTCCAAACTGATTGCATCAGGCTTTGGGCTTTTTTGCTCTGTAATAATGGCGGCAACAGCACGACAAGACCTGAAATGGATTTTCCGAAGACACCAAATGAAAGATATCCTGCGAAATTCAAGCCGATAACAAGTGCGGCAAGTAGCCCCAGACTATTTAAAATCCAACTTATTTTCACGAGTCAGATCCTGTTTTGTTCTCACCGG
>JBJTRR010001009.1:0-1984 GCA_046076185.1 bacterium
TGCCATATTCCTGAAACGTCAGCCATGCCCAAGGCGTGATCACTGCAATTGCCACAGTGCCCCAGAGAATTCCCGGCAGAACAAGCCGCCCTCCGCCCTGCCACAATAGCCAGAGACCCAGCCATGCCACCAGCGCCATTGCCGTGTTTCTTGATAAAATGGCCAGCCCCGCACATATACCGGCAGGAATTGCAATTAAAAGCCTTTTTCTGGCTGATCCAGCCAATAGCATTTCATGCACCAGCCAAACCGCCACGACACTCGTCAGGCCGACCAGGCTCTCGCGAAGCTCAAATCCGGCGTATATGGCATGAACAGGTAATATTGCCGCAAGGGCCATCGTCGGCAGTGCCGCGGTTTTTGAAATACATCGCTGTACATAAAAATAAAGGCACGGCAGAGTCATCAGATTCAAAATGAATGAAAGCCCTTTGGCCAGCCCAAAGCTGAACTCAAGGCTTTTCTCCGGGCCAATACCCGCCCCTGCCAAACGAAATACAATCCCCAAAAGGTCAGCATAAAGCGGCGTAGCCCAGTCATCAAGCACGGGTCGGCCCGCCCTGATCGCCGGATAATCTCGAAAAAAGCTCTCGACATAATGCTTCGAACTTGGCAGGCCCATCGCAACGCTGTTCGCTGTTTCAATGTAATGGCAGCTGTCACCAGGTACAAGCGGCAGGTTGCCACCGATAATCCAGCACCCGGCACGAATCGCCCAGCCTGCAAACAACACTTGCCAGAAGCGTCTGGTTTCAAATTGCAATCGACCTGAAACCATGAAAAACAAGCCTGAAAATATCATCCAGGACGCCAGATGATATCGCAATAAAACAACCTGAGAGGTCTGTCGTATGGCCGCCAGTTGCGGCACCTCAAAAAATTGATGTGCCACCCAGCCATGCACCGCCACAAGCACTGACATCACTGGTGAAAATCCGATGATCAGGGCAATGCCGCAAACCAGCAGAGCCGCCGAGGCGACTGCCCGCCATCGCCTGAAATCGGTTTCGCCCTGCGTGTTTTCCATTTCAATCCTGCCTGAGAGTCTATTCAGTGATCATGTCTGGCCATTGCCAAGCCCAACAGCATGTGAGTCGCCATTTTCATAAAAAAAGTGACGTGCCGCTGCGAACTCCGTCTATATTATTGCAGGACGTTTCAAAAAACGAGATCACGTTGACTGGTTTGCCAGCCATGGCCATTGAAACCGGTCATAACAGATTTCGCCTTCTCTGTCGCACAACCCAATGCTTCATCAAATTCGTAATTCTCTGGCTGCCTTGCTCCGTGAAGCCGGTTTCCCGAAGCCCGGAGCCATGACCACGCCCGAGCTTGCCGCCGGCCGGATTATTGTGCGTCTGCGATGGTTTGGCATCATTCTTGGCATCATACTTGTCGAATCTCGGCCGGGAATCAGCAACCCTTCGGCCGTTCGGGCCTTTCTGGCTCTGGGGGCCGGCTTCGCCTCGCTTGATACGGCATGGTATCTCATGGGTGAAGTTTTCCTTCGCCGCGTGCCGCTGCTGATTTCAATGCTCGAGGCCATTTTCACTGGCCTTCTCTGTTATCACGACACCGGCATTGGCAGCCCGTTTCGCTGGTATTATCTGATGAGTCTCATCTGCGTTGCCATTCGCTATTCGCCCCGCGTGGCATGGGTAAGCTGGCTGTTTGACGCCATCAGTCTCAGCACGCTATTTCTCGTGATTGGCCAGGGCGACCAGGCCGAGCGAACAGATATTTTCATGACCATTTTTATGCTGGCGTGGGCCACCTGGGCCAGTTCGGCTCTTGCTGGAATGCTGAAGGGTGCCTCAGCCGACCTCCAGACACTAAATCAAAAACTGGTAGAAGCTTCGGAAGAGCTTGAAGCTCGAGTCAATGAACGCTCGGCCGCCCTGCGACTTGCACAGGCCCGTGTCATTCATCAGGAAAAAATGGCTGCTTTCGGCCTGCTTTCTGCCGGAATAGCCCATGAAATCGG
>JBJTRR010001010.1:0-1217 GCA_046076185.1 bacterium
ATACATGGTTTTGCTGTCGCGATTGAAAATCGAAAAGAGCAATATTTGCATTGGTTTTTATCCTGAAAGAGTTGTGCTAGTAATTCATGGAATACGGTTCAGGAAAGTACGGCTGATGGATAGCTCGTTGAGGGCCGTCTGTTCGGTCAACTCTCGAAAACTGTCAACTTCGCATTCAAGCCGGTTTTTATCTTCTCTTGAATAATCCTGGCCAGGGTTGTAATAGGCAATCTGGCTGCCATTGAATTCGAATCGAAAGCCGACTCGAATCAGGCGGGATAGATTCTGAATTACTTTCTCCTGTCGGTCCGGAGGCACAAAAAAGAGCATGAAGCCACCACCACCCGCACCCAGGAGCTTGCCGCCCAGTGCGCCAGCCGATGTAGCCGTTTCGTAGATTTCATCAACGAAACTGTTCGTCACAAGCGAACTTAAATTGCGCTTGACCTGCCAGGCTTCATGAAGAAGTTCACCAAATCGGTTAAGATCCGAATTGCTGCAAAGCGTTTCAAGACCTTCTTCGACCAAGTTCGAAATGATGCGAAGTTGCTGGCGTTTGTTATTGATATCGCCGGCATAACTTCCGGCAACCTCAGAGGCTGTTCGCTTGATCCCGGTGTAAAAGAGCAGCAAATGATCGTTAAATTCATCGATCCGCTTGCTGTCCATGATCAGAGGGCGAACCATCACTTCACCGTTTCGGTGAAACTGGACGTGATTCAGGCCGCCATAGGCTGCCATGACCTGATCCTGTGAGCCGACGACTTCCTTAAGTTTTTCCTGCTCGATCGCAAGTGCTTCCATGGCCAGCTGATGCTTGCCTGACAGATTTCCCTGAAGGGAATGAAGAACGTGAAGCAGGCCAACCGTGAATGATGAGCTTGAACCCATGCCACTTCGGGCGGGCAAGTCGCCATCATGGTGTAGTTCAATGCCACGTTCAATACCAAGATGTTTCAGCGTTTCCCGAACCGAGGGGTGGACGATTTCATCCACCTTGTTTACTGATTCAATGAGAGAATAGACAATTCGGTATCTATGTTCAAAAAACGGAGGTAGATATCTGCATGTCAGATAGCAATACTTGTCAATCGTCGCAGCAAGTACTGCACCACCGTGCTGGGTGTACCAGGAAGGGTAATCCGTTCCTCCGCCGAAGAAGGAAATTCGATATGGCGTTCGTGAAATAATCATCAAAATCGCCTTTGTTGATCCAG
>JBJTRR010001011.1:0-2349 GCA_046076185.1 bacterium
TGGGCGGCAAGTCGGAAGGTTGTATTCCGGTTGCCCAGTTCGAAGGCAAGGAAATTGCCGTCGGTGATGAAATTCCAATCACGATAGAACGCTTTGACCCGAATGAAGGTCTGCTGATTGTCTCATTGCGGGGTGCGTCGGTTGACGCCAACTGGGACAACATCAAAAAAGGCATGGTTGTTGACGCTTTCGTAGATAAGGCCAACAAGGGTGGCCTGGAAGTGACAGTGAATCAGCTTCGTGGATTCCTGCCAATCAGCCAGATTGAGATGGGAAGGGTTGAAGATACCGCACCTTACATCGGCCAAAAGCTGCAGGTGCTGGTGACAGATGTCAACCAGAAGGCCAAGAACCTGGTTGTGAGCCGGCGCGACTATCTTGAGCAGCAACGAGAAGAACATCGAGCGAAAACATTGGCCGAATTGGCAGAAGGGCAAACACGCGAAGGTGTGGTGCGGAATATTCGCGACTTTGGTGCGTTTGTTGATCTTGGAGGTGTGGACGGCCTGCTGCACATTGCCGACCTTGCCTGGAAACGAGTGCAAAAAGTTGAAGAGATTGTTCGTCTGGGCGACAAGGTAAAGGTGAAAGTCCTGAAAATGGATCCTGACAAGAAACGCATCAGCCTTGGGCTGAAGCAGCTTGTCGATTCGCCTTTTGACAGGGCTTCAAAAGATTACATGATTGGTAGCCGTGTGACTGGTAAAGTTACCAGGACTACCGAATTTGGAGCTTTTGTCGAAATTATTGATGGTGTGGAAGGGTTGATTTACATCGACGAGCTTTCACCGAATCGAGTCCGGCGAATCACTGATATTGTAAAGCCCGGGCAGGAAGTCGAAGTCCAGATCATGAGTATTGATCCGGAAAAGCAAAGGATCAGCCTTTCGATGAAGGCCGTGGTGCTCGCAAAAGAAGAAGAAGCTCTGGAAGCAGCGGACGCCGAAGCAGCCAAAGAGCCACCCAAGCCGAAGCCGGAACGCAAGGTGCCTCTCAAGGGTGGCTTGGGTGGTGGCGACAAACCGCTTTTTTCGCTCTGATCAGAAACATTTGAACATTTTAAATGAAGCCGGCTCTAAATCTGGGCCGGCTTCTTTGCTTAATTGGTTTACCAAACCGATTTTGAGATCGAAAAATCTCAACTCGTTTTTTTTGCAGCTGCGGCTTTCTTTTTGGCCGTGGCCTTTTTGTTAGCTGCTTTTTTGGTCGCGGGCTGGTCAGGCACGCTGGCCGGTGCTTGTTCAGCCAGCCAGACCTTGTAGTCTGCCTGGAGCGACGCCACCATTTCAGGCTTTTCAGTTGCCAGATTCTTCTTTTCGCCAATGTCGTCGGCAAGGTTATAAAGCTCGGGCATCATGCTGCCACCGCGAGCCACCAGAAGTTTCCAGTCTCCCTTGCGAATGGCCCACTGCTGGCCAAACTTCCAGTAAAGCGTGTCGTGAGGCTTTCCAGCATTCGCTCCCGACAGATAAGGCAAAAGATTAACACCGTCAAGCGGCTTGGCGGGTTTGGTCTTGGCACCAACCGCAGCCAGAATCGTTGGGAGAATATCGAGCTGAATGATTGGATTGGTGTAGTCTTTGCCGGCTGGAATTTTACCAGGCCATTTTGCCACGAAAGGTACCCTGACTCCACCTTCCCAGGTGGTAGATTTGAAGCCGTTTAAAGGCAGGTTATTAGAGGTTGTCTGGGCAGTCGGGCCGCCGTTGTCGGCATGGAAAAAGACGAGCGTGTTGTTTTCCTCGCCCATGTCGGCCACTTTTTTCAGGATCTTGCCAACGGCTTCGTCCTTGGCCGTCATCATGGCGGCAAAAATTCGCCGTTTTTCGTCCTGGATGTGCGAAAATTTGGCGAGAAGTTCTTCAGGAGCCTGAAGTGGCGCATGCTGTGCATTAAAAGGCACATAGAGAAACCAGGGTTTGCCGGAGTTGCGGTCCAGCCAGTCAACAGCCCGCTCGGCATAAGCCCTTGTGGTGTAGAACGATTTGTCCTCAATCGTTTGAATGGTCTTGTTTTTTCGCGAGTCAATGAAGTTAGTCGGGTTGTAAAACGGAGTGTTGGCCAGCGTACCAAAAAATTCGTCAAATCCACGATTGTAGGGCCTGAATTCCTCTTTATTGCCAAGATGCCACTTGCCAATTGCACAAGTGTTGAAGCCTTCAACTTTAAGGTATTCGGCAATGGTCTTTTCATCAAGCTTCAGGCCTGAAACCTGTGCTGTGCTGTTGAATTCATGACCAAAACGGGTTTGGTATCGGCCCGTCATAAGCCCAGCCCGAGTCGGTGAACAATATGGACCGGAAACATAGCCCTGCGTAAACCGCGTACCTGCTTTGGCCAGCGCGTCGA
>JBJTRR010001012.1:0-3086 GCA_046076185.1 bacterium
TATGCTTTAAAAATTGCCAAACGCGACGACGAAGACGACAATCCGACCAAGTTTATCGATCAGACCCGTCGCGAATTTGAAGCTGCTCAAAAGCTGAATCATCCGGTGATTGTCAAAATTTACGACTTCGCCGAGAAAAAAGGCATGCTGGGCCTGTTTAAACCCGTCGAAGGCCGCCTTCTGATGGAATACATCAAGGGCAAGACAGTTGACGAAGTTGAGATGCCCCAGCTTTCGCAACTCGTGCTGATCTTCATCCAGGTCGCCTCAGCCATGGCCCACATGCATCGTCGTGGTGTTTACCATGGCGACTTGAAGCCGTCAAATATCATGCTTTCCGACTCTGGCAAAGTCAAATTGATCGACCTTGGCACCTGCTGGATCAAGGGCGAGAAAAAGAACCGGATTCAGGGCACGCCACAATATATGGCCCCTGAACAGATGTCTGACAAAGTCGTGAACGAACGCACTGACGTTTATAATCTGGGCGCCACCATGTATCGCATGTTCACAGGCGTGGTGCCGGGTGCCGGCAAGAAACTCAAGCAGCCCATTGATATCAATAAAAATATTCCCGGCACCCTGAACGACCTGATCATGAAGTGCCTCACTTCAAATCCTGATCATCGCCCGGCCGGTATGTTTGAACTTCGCGACCAGCTTTCAGCCGTTGCCCGCCACATGGGCGTCTCGGAAAGCGACCTGAAGGGTGCTGCCAGCGACTCGGAATAACTTTTCCAGCCTTATCACCACAAAAACGGCGATTTCATTTTGAATTCGCCGTTTTTTGATTTTCCCGGCCAGATTGAACTGATGTTGAATAAATTGTCTGGTTTTCCGGGCTTATCGTTTATCGAAATTGCAATTCTCTATTGATGAAGCCCCCTGATTAACATAGGATAATTATTGAGAAACGTATTCACAGAGGCTGATCGAGACGAATGGCTGACGAAACAAATTCGGGCGATAAAGCGAAACCCCGGCTCTTCATGGACACCGTTGGCTGCCAGATGAATGTGCTGGACAGCGAACTGGTGATCGCCAAATTGCGGGCTCAGGGCTATGAACTGACAACCGACCCGCTTGATGCCGACACCATTCTGTTCAATACCTGCTCTGTGCGGCAGCATGCGGAAGACAAAATCTATTCGGCCCTTGGCCGCATCAAAAAGCTCAAGCAGCGTCGCCCGAATGTCGCCATTGGCGTGCTTGGCTGTATGGCTCAAAAGGATCAGGACGAAATTCTTCGACGGGCTCCGTTTGTAGATATTGTCGTTGGCCCCGGTCAGTTGGCAAAAGTCCCTGAACTGCTTGAAAAAGCCAGGGCTGAAAAAAAGCCACAGATGGCCGTTTCAAAGGCCCGCACAGGTGGCTCAAGGCTTGAAGTGGTTGAGAGCTTTGAAGAATTTGATCCGATGCGCGAGCAGGCGATGCGCACCAGCCCCTATCAGGCCTTTGTGCGCATCATGATGGGCTGTGATAAATTCTGCACATATTGTGTTGTGCCCGCAACGCGTGGGCCCGAACAGAGCCGCGACCCGGCTGAAATTCTGGAAGAAGCCCGGATTCTTGCTGATCAGGGCGTGACAGAAATCACTTTACTGGGCCAGACGGTTAACAGCTACAAATATCAAACGGCTGATGGACGCACCTGGCGGCTTTCCGACCTGCTTTATAACCTGAATGGCATTGATGACATTCGCCGAATCAAGTTTATCACCAGCTTTCCGAAGGATATGACCGACGATCTCCTACAGGCCGTTCGCGACCTGCCAAAGGTTTTTCGGTATATCCATGTGCCGGCCCAAAGTGGTTGCGATGAAATGCTGCGCTGCATGAAGCGGCTCTACACTGTGGCCCAATATGATGAAATGATGTCACGCATTCGTGAAACGATTCCTGGCTGTGCCGTTTCAAGCGACTTTATTGTCGGCTTTTGTGGCGAAACGGAAGAGTCATTTGAAAAAAGCGTGCGGCTGGTTGAGCGAAGCCGCTTCAAAAACAGCTTTATCTTCAAATACAGTCCTCGCCCCGGCACGAAGGCACACGAACTTTATGCCGACGACGTGCCCGAAGAAGTCAAGAAACGACGAAACAACGATCTTCTGGCTGTTCAGACCGCCATCAGTCAGGATGACAATCAGGCCTTTGTTGGGCAATCGTATGAGATACTTGTCGAAGGGCCGTCAAAATCATTTCAGGGCGAAATCGAATCAGCGGTTGGCCCAGTGCAGTTAACTGGCCGCACCCTGACCGACCGCATCTGCCTGTTTGACGGTAACCCCCGCCTGATTGGCTCTTACATCAATGTCAGAGTAGTTTCGGCAAGTGCGGTTTCGCTCTTTGCTGAAGTTGTCACCGAACGTATCACGCACGATGCCCGTCGCCAAACCATGTCGCTTCCTGTCATATCCTGATATCCCGGTCTGTTTTACAGGCTAAACCCATAAACCTTCATGCCATCCACACCTCTTGCCGCCAGGGTGAATCATTCCTCCCATTTCTTTCAGCTCATTGAAAGATGGCTGACGGATGTTGGAATTTCGCAGGATCAAAGGCCGAATCTCAAAAAAATTGCTGCTAAAATCGAGAATGGCGTAATTTCAGTCGAATTTTACCGTCCGGCTTCTGATGATGAATTGCAATCGTGGGAAGACCGCTATCGTCATCATCTTCCGATGGCATTAAAATCATTTTTGAAAATTTCAAACGGTTTGAAAGTTGATGGAACGCAGTGGCTTCATCCCCTGAAATCGATCGGCCCGGCCATTCGCTTTTATTCAAGTCTGAGAATATTTCAGCAGCCGGCCAGCTGGTTTGAATTTGGTAACCCTTCCGATATTCCTGCAAATATTGACCTGTTATCAACTTCTGCTGTGACTCATTCACCTGACCCTGTCTTCATTCTCACCGAAGGTGATCACGAATTTAAGCCGAGGGTTATCGCCGAAGGTTTCAAAGACTGGTTCCATCAGGCTCTGGAATCTGCATTTGAAATTCATTGCATGAATCATGAGTCGAAAAATCTGGGCGATCCCATTCATGCGCATTATCGCCTGAAAAAACCTCCCAAACTATCTCCAAAG
>JBJTRR010001013.1:0-2134 GCA_046076185.1 bacterium
ATCATGACATCGTTGCTGTTGGCCGAAGTTGCCTGAATGGATTGCAGAGTACCGTCCTGCACCCGCTTAATCAGACTTGACCGATGTTCCGGCGAGATTTCGCTGTTAATCCAGTCCACAGCATGATGGGCCAGACCCCGGCGGGCCTGGTTTTCAGCGACTGCACCAAGTGCCCGAAGACGTAAATCATCGTCTTCGTAGAGATAAACAGCCATGCGGGCGTCACGGAATCGGCCCAGAGCGATGAGTCGGTCAACCAGGTCGCCGGCTACAACATTACGCACCGAGACTTCAGAAACCATTGAAGCGACTTCGCCGGTCTCGATAAAAATCTGAGTGGCATCGTCAGGTCGGTTGAATCTGGCCAGGGCTTCGGCAACTCGAGCCAGAGCCAGGGCCCGCGGAGCGTTTTGCTTAATTGTGCGTGCTGCGTTCAGGGCACGATCAAATCGATAGGCCAAGGCACCCTTGATGGCTATTTTCTGTGCGACTTCATTTCGCCAGACGTTCATCGGCACCTGTTGATTGATTTCAATTGCAATGTCAAAAAGCTCATCAAGAGTTGCTACATAAGTGGCTTTTTGATCTTTACTCACATCGTTTGTCTGTTCAAATTCGGAAATCTTCGCAGCAATAAGCTGGGCATCTTCCGAGATATCGAAAGCCACGCGAGACATCATTTCCGACTTTAAGTCGGTGTTTGTTATCAAATCAGAAACTTCTCCAGCCTGTCGCCAGATTTTAATCGCCTTGTCGATCCATTCCCGACGGTTCGTCACATTCGGCTCAAGTGCTTCTCGAATCAGGCCGTCGGTCAGGTTCGTCGAAGTGGTCGAAATTGAAACCAGACGAATATTTTTGATGGTGCCATTGGGCAGCGTTCTTGCCGTTTCAACGGCGGAATTCACGGCACGGATGGCCTGATCAAGCCTGGCACCAAAAATTTCTGACCGGGCCAGGCGATCGAGAGCCCGCACCTTGACTTCTGGGTCGGTCAGCCGCATGGCATTTTCGTATAACTGGTTTGATAGAGCGACCAATTGATCGCGAGTCAGTTCGGGTGCACCACGATCACCGGGTCGGGGTGGACCTGTGAATTTGGAAGGGCCAATGAAATCATAAGGTATGAGGGCAGGATTATCAGGGCTTCGCAGATCTTCCGGCATGCCCTGGCCAATGATCTGGCCTGCTCTTGGACGAATAAATGCCGGGGTTCCTTCAAACATACCGGCGGAATTTGATTCCATACCCGTGCCGGTTGTGCCCAGGCCCAGGCCAGTCTCAACACCCGTGCCCGTGGTGCCGGTGCCAAAACCGCTTTCATTTCCTGATCCGGTTCCACCAAAGCTGGCCCCAGTGGATGGATAAGTTTCAGAACCTGGCACAAGCACCTGTGCTTTGCCCACGCCGCTGAGAAGCAGCATGAGGCCAATGCAATAAGCGAATCGTGCGAATATCGGTCTGGACGAGGTATTCATCTGTTCCATTCCCTGGACCGCTAAGGCTTCCTGATGATATTCGAATCGGGTGATTTGCCGGTTCAATAGCCGCATGTTTAAACATGCAGGCTGACTTTGTAACCACACTCTTCTTATCATCAGGGTTTTGCCGTTGCCCGCATGATTGAATAGCGTTTAATCCGTGGGAATCTGCCAGATACAATCACCAAGACCGGTATGACCAGCACAATTATAACTCGTGAGGTCGGGCAAAAATTCGCCGGGGATTTTCGATCATTATCTGTCGGGCCAGATTCAGTGCCTGCTCAATCGACCAGCCACGTTCGACCACACACGATTCGGCCAGAGCATTCGCGATCACCTGGCGAAAAGTGTTGAATTTTGGCAGAGTGAATTCCAGTTTGTAGGCGTCGGAATAATAGCCAATGATTTTGGTTTTCGGCACGGCTTCAAGTCGCGACTTGATATCGGCCCCGATAAATGTGGGTACATTTGAATACCACCAGTGCCCATTTGGCACGACATTGGGGAAGATCCAAGAATAGGCAACAAGTTCGGCCCCGGCATCAGGCGAGAGCGTAGAGATTGGAAATGTTACCTGCGGAAAAGCGTTAAAAAGTTCGCGATAATCTGCCAGACTGACTCGCCGGTCAAAAAGGTCGCGACCACCAGCC
>JBJTRR010001014.1:0-15492 GCA_046076185.1 bacterium
GTTTCATTGGCCTTTGTCAATTAACTTCTGGCATGGTAATGCGAAAATGCGAGTTGCCGACGTGAGGGGAACGACAGAAGTTGAAATTTTAGTTATGGTGGCGATATTGATTATCGTGCCATGAGTTCGTTTGAAGGCAGCTGCGGGTCTTCAAATTTGCGGGCTTGTTCGATACCCGTAATGGGCAGCAGGGCAGCGTCAAGCAGGCCGATTTGCACCAGGACTGAGGCCTGGTCCCAATAAATGCGCTCGCAGGCAATTTTATCGCCTTCAAAGGCCACCACAACCACCATCGGGATTTCAACCTTACGCCCGGTTGGCTTCACGCCCGGCAGCATCCAGTCCATTTCCACATCATGGGTAAATGAAAACACGAATTCATCGACAAGCCGGTCGCGGCCCACGGTGCGGGCAAGCAGTCGCAGAGCGGTGTCGGCCGGCATTTTCGGAATAAAATGTTTGCCATAAAAATCTACCATTTCGGCAGGCCCGCGGCCGCCGGTCATCACAGGCACATGATTTACATAATTGCCTGGCGACATGGTGGCCACCGTGGCCACGGCGTCTCGCGTGGCAAATTCAAGTTCAGTGTGCAGTTCCCACAGGCGAATCATTTCCTCTTCTGATAATTGCTTGCTCATATTTTTATCTCTTCTTCTGACTGAATTGCATTTTGAATTTGAATTCACTCATCGCGATTGAATTTGCTGCGTCGGGCTGACTTGTTCTCGGAATGCTTGCGTTTGCTTTCCACCCGTTCAATTTGCGATGACCTTGTCGGTTTGGTTTCGCGGCGTTTCTTCGGCACTACGGTGGCAGCACGAATCAGCTCGACAAGCCGGTCGATTGCATCCTGCTTATTGCCTTCCTGCGTTCGCCTGGCACGCGCCAGCAGAATGAGATTGCCGTCGGCATCAAGCCGGGCTGTGCCGGCAAGTTTTTTCATGCGCACGCGCACTTCCAGCGGCAGCGATTCACATTTCAGGAAGGCAAATCGCAGCCTGACGGCCGTTTCCACCTTATTCACATTCTGCCCGCCCGGGCCCGACGACCGGAGAAATTCAAATTCAATTTCATTTTCGTCGATGGCAAGGCCAGGTTTAATTTCAATCATGGTCAATCGCTCATCCCTGCATATGTTCATCGAACCATTCCAGCGTGTGCTGCATGGCTGCCGGCGGAAAGGCGTGGCCCAGGCGATGATTCCAGTTGCCAATGGCCTGGGTGTTGCCCGTGAGCTTCCAGACCGGCAAATTGGCTTCAATATAGGGCCAGCTTATGTCGCCATCGGCAGAATCACCGCCCATCAGCAGAAAGGCGCGGGGGGCGACGAGAGCCAGCAGATCGGCATGATTCAAGCCAGGTTGCATTTGCCCGATCGCTGAATCAAGATACCAGGGGGCGTTCCAGTTGGAATAGCCGATACCGATGCCGCCTTCGCTGGAGACGGTGGCCCTGATACGTTCGTCAAAGGCCGCGAGATAGAGCACTTCTTTGGCGCCGAGTGAGTGGCCGACCGAACCAATGCGACGGGGGTTGACTTCGGGCAGAGCGGCCAGCAAATCTACGGCACGAACGGCATCGAAGAGCATCTTCGCCATGCCTCGCACCATCGGGTGCCGCCGGTGCAGCCATGAAACGGCCTTAAGGATATTTTTTGGCTCGCCATATTCCCACAAATAGCATTTCGGGCAGAAGGCAGCATAGCCACGCCGGGCCAGGTGCAGGCCTATCCATTTATCCTCAGGCCCTTCCAGACCGGCCGGTTGCCTGATAGTGTAGTCAACTGTCGAATGAAGAACGACAGCCGCAGGAATCGATTTCGCTGCGGGTTTAGCGTTGGCAGGCAAGGGCCGCAGCAGATAACCCTGCACAGGCAGGCCGGGCTCGGCCTCGTATTCAACAAGTTCACGCAGAACGCCGGCTTTGGTGTCAGTTTCAAGCACCTTCCAGACTGGTGGCGAATTGGGCTGGGGGATTTCGCCCAGATAGGACATCCATTTCTTTCTGATTTCATTCCGGCGGATTTCCCATCCGGCTCGGGTTGAAATTGCATTTCCCGTAGAATCTACCAGAACCAGCCGCACTTTATCAGTATTTTCGGGCAGTTTTTCCGGCTTTTTCTGAATTTCATCACGCCAAGCGTTTTGTTTTAATTGCGATTGCATTCTCATGATGCTATTACCTTTTCATTTCAGCGTTTGGCACGCGGTTTGGCATAAAACAGGCCAATGCTGGCGGTGAAACCGTGAATAAAGTTTTTCGGGCCGATAGGGCCAAGTTCGCCCATGGCGAAAAAGCCGGCGGTGGGCACGGGGCCCAATACTTCATGGATCGTTGAAATATCATGATTCGCTATTTCAAAAAGCCTGCGGCCGCGGCCATTGCATGTAAACAACAGGGCGGCTTCAGGGTTTTGCTCTTCAGGCGTGGTGGCCACAGCCGCCAGCATGGAACGCAGGTCTTCGTCGGCTGTGGCTCCGTCACGCACATGAAATTGCACGGTCTGGCCAATACGAAGATTGTCGTTGACTGCAATTCGCCCGGAATTATCGCCGCCGATGACATTTCTGACAAGAAAATCGCCGCGGCCGAATTTTTCCTGATATTCGTTCACCACCCGGCCCAGATGCAATCCGGCACGCACTCGCTCGCGATCCGGGCCTTCAAGTGAGGTAAATATCTCCTGCAGGACGTCAAGTGCGTTCCGGCGACCCAGTTCGGCAATCAGGTTGCGTTCGGCTTTTGTCACAATCATGTGCCTGCCGATCGGCCGACAGCCCTGACTGACAACTGTGCGAATTGTGACATCGCCTGATATCAGCACGCCCACGGCCCCCGCGTGATATTCAGCATCGTCAATCACAAGCCGATTCATGCCTGGCGAGCGGCCCGCCGAGGCCATTCCGCCAATGACACGCAGGCTGTTGCCGGTTGCATTAAGGCGGTCAAGAAATTCATCAGCCGGAAATGAAAACGGGTCGGCCAGCAAAACAAGAACGCGGCCTGATTCATCAGCCACGGGCGACGGTTCCTGCCAGCCGGGAAACTGGCCGTCTTCATAGGTGATGCGTAACGGTTGAATTTCAATTCCTGGTATATCCAGCAGCCAAAGGCCAAGGGCCGGGCCTTGTTCAACTTCCTTATCACTTGCCGCCACAGATTCGGCCGTGACGCCAATGACATGGGCTGCCAGACCCTGAGTCAGCAGTTCGCGAGCCATTTCGCCCAGATCAAATGCAAAATCGGCTGTAACGAACAGGCATGCCAGGGCGGCTTTTCGGCCGGAAAGGCGAGTAGAGGCAAGATCCATGACTTCCATCAGGGCGTGGCGAGGATTATTTCGCGTGGAAATGACACTGACGGAGGGCATTTCGATGAGTCCTGCCTGCGGTGAATTTCAATCGCCTGATTTGCCGGTTGTTGATTCAAGGCTTTTATCATACGCAGAGCGGAAGAGAAAGGCCAGCATGAAGCCCTGAATCGCCTGAGCCAGGCTGGGGGTCAACGATAATTCCATTTGCGGGCACGTATGCCGGGATAGAGCATTTGCTGTTCGACACCGGCCGGATGATAACCAATCGCCTCAGGCCCTGGGCCAAGCCATTCGGCATGTCTGGAATGAATCGAGAAGGCCTGATTCAGCGGATCAATTTCAAGGATTGTAAACAGCGGTCTGGTGTAGGGAATGGTGCTGGCCACTGTGGGAAATTTGCGTGAAAGCTCGGGCGAAAGCCTTGGCCCACGCACTTTGGGGTCGTTCAGCCAGATATATGAAGCTGAGTTGATATGAATATAAGGTATATTTGCAATATTGCGTGCGTGGTCGATATGCCAGTGGCCATTGAAGCAGGCAGAGACTTTTTGCTGGCCGGTTTCGGTTTTCGCCGACTGAATCAATGCCCTGACGTCGGCCTGATTGATAATGCAATCAGGGCGTTCAAGGCTTTGATGTGAAAAGATGAATGTATTTAAACTGGTTTTTCGTAAATCCATCTCAAGCCACTGCAACTGATCATCGGCAATAAATTTGGGGTAACCGCCCTTGTGGCCGGGTGGTTTGTCGTTGGCATCAAGCACAATGAAATGAAATCCGCCGAGGTCGAAGCTGTAGAAGCGGCTTGGCATCCGCCAGAATTTTACGGTGTCGTCACGTTTAAATCCACCATCGGTGTCGTGATTCCCAATGCAATGATATTTCGGGCCTTCAAAGCGGTTGAAAATATCAAGAAACGGCTCATTCGCCGGTTTGGGGATACAAAAATCGCCGAGCTGGAGAATGGCATCAACATGCGCCAGTTGCATTTCATCAATGAAGGTTTTCAGGCGATCGTCAGCATCATGAATGATGTCTTTATGAATGTCAGAGATCAGGCCGATTTTCAGTGGTTTTGTGTTTGCCGATGCCGGTATTGCCAGTGGCCAGATACTTGTAATTACCGATGATGCAAGAAATGTCCGGCGATGGATCATGGCGAATTATCCCAAATGGAAACGAAATACAATCTGTCAGAATTGATCAACGGGGCCGCCGATCCATTCAGGGTCGGTAAATCCGCTGCGAAGATAGACTTGGCGGAGTTTTTCGCGATGTCGGATGAGAATTTGAACTGCTTCCGTCAGCCCCTCAGGCCGCGAATTAAAGAGAATACGCGAGAATTGCCGCCCCTGCCCCGGCCTGTCGTAGCGGCTGATGATGGTAAGAAGTGACCGGGCGTTTTCGCTGAGGGTTGCGTCATCAAGGCTCGGAATTGCACCTGATTTGGCTTTTTTCACAAGCTCGGCAGCAGTTTCACGCAACATCTGCGGATATTTTTCAGCCCACTGAAAAATAGGCTCGTTCACGGCCAGTGGGCGGGCCACGTCAAGGCCATCGCCCCAGAATCGGGCGAGAGTTTTCGACGTCGCACGGACCCATGCCGGTGCATTGGGCGAAGGCGGCGGGGCGTTGCTGGGTGCATCGCACATGAGCTGCAGGGCCCAGGCCCGGCTCACGGCCTCGGGAGCCATGACAGCCAGCACACGAGCGGCGGAAAGCTGGCGCGGGCGGCTTTCAAACCAGGGCTTCATGACATAAAGGCCACGTGTGAAAAAGTCGGCCTTGCTGTCGTGTGTCAGAAGCCACATGTGCGGGAAACGGTCGGGCCGACGGCCGCCCAGCAGGATGTCGGCACGGAGCCGGCCTTCGTCCTGATACTGGCTCATGACCATTGAAGGCATGGAAAGCTCATTCGCGAACTGAATTTCTGCATCTGGCGGCAGTTTTTGGCTGATCTCGGCCAGAATATCAGGCGTGAAGGCATCGTACCAGTAAGTGAGTTCAAAACCATTTTTCCATGCCCCCTGTGGCCCACCAATCAGATAATTGTAATACGACAATTCATAGGGATGGATTTGAACCAGAGCGAGCATGCTGGCCAGAACAACCGCGACCCCTGGAAGATATTTAAGGCGAAAGTTCAGGCGGGCCAGCTGATTCCCGATCCAGGCAGATCCCAGGCCTGCAAAGGCCGCCAGGAAAAAGAAGACTGGCAGCATGAGTCGCACACCGTCGTGGGCTGGTACGCGGAACATTCTGGCCAGGATGGGAACCAGCATGTGCAGGGCCAGGTAGGCAGGGAGTCGATCGCGGCCAATTCTGGAAAGGCCCCAGGCCAGACCGATCATGGAAAAAACAAGAGTGAGAACAGGCACGGTGATTGCCACCAGCACAAACCCGTTGTGCCATGGCAGGGCATATTCGTAAATCCTTCCAAAATAAAGAATCTGGATATTTGGCAGTGCCCCCTGCCGCCCTGTGCTGATCTGATAATAATGGGCCAGCCGTGGCAGTGCAGGCACCCACCAGCCAGGGTTGCCCAACCAGCCGACCACCGGGGCGAACGCCGCTGAAGCCGAGATTGTTTCAAGTGTGGGCCTATCGACCGACCAGAAGCGGTACCGGCGGCCGATTATGATTCGTAAGCCTTGACGCAGCAGCCAGATAGCAAGAGGAGCGGCGAGAATCAGGTCGGGCAGGCGCTGGGCGGGTTTGTCGGTAAAGAGATCAACGCGACCCGGTGGAGGAAACTGGTTGGAAAGGCGGCGAATTTCAAGAAAAGTGATGGCCAGAAGTGCGAGCTGGGGCCCGAGCGTGACAAGGCCATCGAGCAGGCTTTTTTTATCAAGATAGCGAAGCCGGGCCAAAATGACCCATAAGGCCAGCGGACCAACCACGAAAACCGCTGCCATTTTTTGCACAAACGCCAGACCAAGCAAAAGGCCCACAAGCCACCGCCAGTGGCGGCTATCGGTGTCGTAAAGCCCTTTCCAGAAGGCAATTGCGATAAGAGCCCAAAGCAGCATGCCCGGCATGTCGGTGCCGGCCACGTGGGCATCGCCAAAGGGCCGTGGCATAAAAAAGAGTGCAGCGGCAGCCACCAGACCCGAGAATGCTGTAAATCTTGAGCGTATAAACCCATAGAGCAGCATGACACAGGCGACAAATTCAAAAAGCGAGGCGAGTCGCCGGCCGACTATGTCGGTTGTGAAGGAGCCGAAAAGGCCGTTGGTAAGGAGGCTGAGTTGCCCTGAGAGAGGCGGGTGGAAGTTAACGCCAAAGTGGCCATAGGGCCAGTAATAATGCAAAGTGTCGGGGTTAATCAGTGATTGAAACTGTTGCCATGATCGGACTTGCGAAAGTTTTTCCCACCACTGGCGAGACATGAGCTGGCTGAAGCGATAGGCCGGTTCATCCCACGTCAGGCCAAGGTCGCCGGCAGTGGGAAAAATGATCAGAAGTGAAAGCAGGCCAACAACTAAGGTTGACTTTAACCAGCCAGATGAAGGCAGGGTTGCCGTATCGGGCTTTTCAGAAGGTGATGAATTCATGGCCCCTGGCGACCGGTTTGGGGGAGACTGCGATAAACCTCTTCGACTTCATTCATATCATAAACCGAAACAAGCCAGACTCCCAGTTTACTGTAACTATAAGCAGGTTTTAAAGTTCGAATAACGGCACGGTCACGGTCGTGAAAATTGCCCGGGCGATTCTGCACGACCAGCCAGCGATATTTGCCGGGCGACTGCGGGTTGACCTGTGGCACAAGCCTGCCAACCTGATTGAGGTAGAGAAAGGATGTGGGTGTGCCGACGAATGCAATTTTATCGGTTTTGGCCGAGTGTGTGTTGATCCACGCAATTGCTTCAGGCGTAAAGGCATCCCAGTAATAAGTGGTTTCCATGCCAAGTTCATATGCCCCTGGCAACGAACCGACCAGAGGTGAAAAATAGGATAGCGGCACAGGATAAAAAACGGCAAGCGAAGCCAATAATTCAGCTGTGACAAGACCCGGAATAATCTTCGAAAATATTCGGCTGTATTGACTTACGAACGCCACCCCCAACCCGGAAAGCAGGCAGCCAGACCCCAGGGCTGTGATAAGCTGGCGGGTGCCATCGTGGCCTGGGGTGTGCGGCATGGCTCTGAGAAGCATGGGGATAGCCCAGCCAGCGGCGATGATCAGTGCCATGTTTTGGTGCGGCTTTGATTTAGGAATCGAGACAAAGCCAAGGATCATCAGCACGAGGGCGAAAACCGGAGTGGCCATCAGTGAAAGGACGAGTGTGTTTGACCAGGGCAGTGATTCGGCAGGTGTTTTATAAACCTTGGCCAGATAGAGAGTTTCAATAGGAATGGTGGCCGCCCTGTTGAGATTTGAGCGGAAGAATCGGATGGGGCCGGTGACCGGTTCGCACCACCATGAAGGATTCCAGAAATAGAGCGAAACCACGGCGATAATTGAAGTTAGCAAAAAGCCGGAGATGCGTTTTCGAGCGAAACCGGAAAGTGGAACGCCAAGAGCCAGAGGAAAGACCAGAAACCAGCCGGAAAGCTTGGTGGCCATGGCCGCACCCAGCACAAGCCCGGCGAGAATATCGTAACGTCTTTGGCTATTTGGGTTTTCGCTCGCCATCGATTCGGCTGTGGCCAGCAGGCCGATGATCCAGAGCGAGTTCAGAAGGCCGTCGTATGTCGCATAGTGATTGAGTGCAAAGAGATGCGGACTTGCAAGCAGCATGAGGGCAGAAACGGCTGCCGGGCGGCGACCAAGCCGTTTCTCAAAGACATAAAATGTGAAAGCACATGCGATTGCGTGAAAAAGCATGGTGCCAAACCGGGCCCTGGCCAGCGGTTCACGCCAGGGGGTGACGATGTCGCCCATGAGGCCAACCATCGCATAAAAAGGCGGGTGGCCGTGCGGCTCTTCCCGGGCAAAGGGCCAGAACCAGCCGATCACCCGTGGATTCAAGAGCAATTCCAATCGTGAGCCAACCTGGGCCTTTGATGGTGGTGCAAGACCTTGCTGCTGAACGAGTTCAGTGACGGGCGGCACCCAGGTTTCCGAGAATCGGGCCGGGCTGGCCATGGCCGAGAACCAGAGGCGGACACGCTCGATCCGCCCCAATGTGTAGCCTTCATCCCACACAATGGCCATTGCCGGTTCTGAAAGGGTCATAATGGCCATCGAGGCCAGACCTATCAGAATCGGCAACAGGCATTTACGCACGTGAGATGACCTTCAGGAATCAGGCCGATTCCTTCTTGCGAGGCTCTTTAGTAGGCTTGGTTGGTGGGTTGTCGGCCTGGTCAAGCAGGCTGGCTTCTTTCCGAATCACTTCAGGGGTAACGACATACGGCCCCTTGAACTTCTCGACTTTTTCCGGCAGATAATACATGGGGTCGAGCATGATCTCTTCGATGATCGAACGAAGACCGCGGGCACCAGTGTCTTTCGCCTTGGCTTTTTTGGCGATTTCGACAAGGGCCTCTTCGGTGAATTCGAGCGAAGCACCTTCCATGTCGAAAAGCTTCTGATACTGGCGAACCAGGGCGTTCTTCGGTTCTTTGAGAATCTTGACCAACGCTTCTTCCGTCAGCGGCATCAGCGGGCAGATGACGGGCAGACGGCCGATGAATTCAGGAATGAGGCCGAATTCAAGAAGGTCGTCGGAGGTGACACGATCCAAAAGGTCGGCCACTTCGCTGGCTTTTTCCTTCTTCGAAGGGCCGGCACCAAAACCGATCGCCTTGCGGCCAATACGTTTACTGATGATCTGGTCGAGCCCGACAAAGGTGCCGCCGCAGATAAAGAGAATATTGGATGTATCCATCTGAATATATTGCTGTTCAGGATGCTTGCGGCCACCCTGGGGCGGTACATTGGCCGTGGTGCCTTCAAGCATCTTCAGCAGGGCCTGCTGCACACCCTCGCCCGAGACGTCGCGGGTGATCGAGACGTTGTGATTGGTTTTGCCGATTTTGTCGATTTCGTCGATATAGACAATACCACGCTGGGCGGCTTCGATGTCGAAGTCGGAAGCGTGCAAGAGTTTAAGAAGGATATTCTCAACGTCTTCGCCGACATAGCCAGCTTCTGTGAGGGTGGTGGCGTCGCCGATGGCAAAGGGAACATTGAGGATTCGAGCCAACGTCTTGGCCAGCAGGGTTTTACCAGACCCTGTAGGGCCGATCAGCATGATGTTGGACTTGTCGAGTTCGACTTCCGCATCCTTGCCGTCTTCTTCATGAACGAGGCGTTTGTAGTGGTTATGAACGGCGACAGAGAGCACCTTCTTGGCGCGATCCTGGCCGATGACATAGGCGTCAAGGTGCTCTTTAATTTCTCGTGGCGTAGGGATATCGGTGAAAAGAGTCTTGGGCACGCCACGACGACGCTTTTCTTCGTCGAGGATGGACTGGCAAAGCTCAATGCACTCGCCACAGATGAAGACATCGCTGGGGCCTTCCACAAGCGGGCCGACATCGCGGAAACTCTTGCGGCAGAAGGAGCAGGAGGCGTTTTTCTTGGCACCGCCGGAAGGACCGCCGTTGCCGCCGCCATTGCCGGCGGATGGGCCACCGCCACCGCGTTTGCCGGAACCTGAACCTGAGCCGGGTCCGCCCGTGACGTCCTTACCTGTCAGCATGCCTCATCCTTTCCGTCTCCCCTGTTGCTAACATCAGTTGGGAGAGCATGTTATCATTCCGTCAAAGTGACCCGGGGCTTCCTCTGCCTAGGACATCACTGTCCTGTTCACGCAATCATCTATCTGATCGACAGAATCAAAATGCGGAATAAACCCCCGGCCTGACATCGCAATCGGGTCGCACAGATTTTGCGAATAGTCCATCTTATGTGAGATGTGCGATTTGGGCAAGATCGGCCTGAGGCAGAGTCGCCATTTTTCAGCGCAGACCGAGATGTCGCAGCAAAACCCGATGCGGAGCACTGGTGGTAAGCTTTTTGATTTCAGGGCGAGGGATAAAACGGAGCGATGAATTGGGGCTGTAAGTCAATATTTCATTATTGTTTAGATTATGTATTGACATGGTGTAAAGAGAGAGATTCATTTTATGGGTTGTGACGGCATAAGTGATTGATTTTTCAGCGGTTAATGCGATTTCTGCCAGTTTTGGGGAAATGAGCCGGCCAAGGCGATTTGCGATGTTTTCAGTATTGTCTTCGCAGGCCCAGCCCGATTCAGATCGGCGGGCGGGGTCGGCACCCGAGAGCCAGAAGGTCGGAATTTCCCAGAATTCTGACCAGAGTCCGCCGGCAGGACGCTGGGCAAGCAAAACAGCATCGTCAGACGATCGAGTGATTAAAATAGCGGCTTCACTGCCAATTTTTGGAGGTTTTTTCGCTGCTTTCTGCGGAATCAGGTCGGTTAAACCCTTTTGGTAAGACCTACAAACTGACGAGACTGGGCAAACCAGACAGGAAGGCTTGTCGGGGGTGCAGACCATGGCCCCGAGATCCATGATGGCCTGATTAAAAAGGCCAGGGTGCTGTGGATCAACCAGTAATTCAGCCTGTTGCCAAAGCTTTTTTTGGACCGCTGTTTCGGCAACATTTTCACGCGTGGCCGAAAGCCTGGCATGCACACGAATGGTGTTGGCTTCAAGAATGGGTGCAGGCTGATTGAATGCGAACGAACGAACAGCACCGGCGATATATCGGCCAATGCCCGGCAGGGCCAGCAACTGGCGTTCGTCTGGCGGAAATTGGCCGCCATGCTCGTTAAGTACGGTCTGGGCCATTCGGTGAAGCTGATGAGCCCGGCGATAATAGCCCAGCCCTTCCCACATTTTCAGCACATCAGCCACATCAGCCGTGGCCAGATCGACAACGGTCGGAAACCGGCTGAGAAAACGATGATAATAAGGTATGACGGCTGTAACGGTTGTCTGGACCAGCATCATTTCTGAAACGACAATCCGGTATGGGTCGGCCGCATCTTCCCGCCAGGGAAGGTTCCGGCCGTCTCTCCTGTACCAGTCGATCAGGCTTTGCCGCACCGAGGCGACTTCATCCGTGGAAAACATGGCCCCTCAATTCCGTGCCGTGCATGTCAAAGATTTCCTGACCAGATCATTTTGACTGAAATTGCAATAGAAATGCAACCCGGTTGCATAAAAACGCCTGATTTTATTCTGTAACCGGCAAAGTTTATGAAATACAATTTAATTATGTAATCAATATGAGATGAAATGCAATATTTTATTTGCAATCCCGTAAGCAAGATGTATATTCCAATTACAAGGATGAAACGCAGCTTTAATGGAATTTACCTGATGAAATGACACCATGGAAATGCAACTGGAAGGTGATGATCATGCAACCCCAAGACGAGACAAGCCCGGTGGACGTGGAAAAAGCCAAGCTTGAGAAGCAGAAGCTTGCCGAGAAGCACATGCCGCTGGCATACAAGATTGCGGCAACATTTTCAAAGAACTGGAGATGGCTCAAGGACGAATTTGAGTCAGAGGCCCTGCTGGCCCTGGTTGAGGCGGCGAACACGTTCGACCCGTCGTATAATGTGCAGTTCAATAGCTTTGCGTCGATTCGGATTAAAGGTGCCCTGACGACATTCCGGCGCAAGATGACACAGTCGCGGCTGGTCAGCACGCCGGATGAAGAGAACCAGACGGGTGAGGAAAGGCCGAAGGAATGGACACACACGAAGGCCAGTTCAAACCTGAGCCCGAACGAAGTGGCGGAATACCTGCACAAGCAGGAAATTGCGACCTATAGCATAGACCAGCTTGAGGCCATGGGTGCGCTTGAAGAGCTGAAGCAATATATCAAGCGGTTGCCCAAGCGGCACAGGGCGGTGATTTCAGCGTTTTATGTGGAAAGACGCGATGCGGATGAAATTGCCAGCGACACGAAATACACGAAGGAACGCCTGAGGGCGATTCATCGCGAAGCGATTAACATGATCAGCACGGGCGAGGCCCTGCCTGACGTTGGCAAATGCCGGAAGCGGCATCCGAACAGGCTGAAGATCAGCATGCCGGAAACATCAACGAAAATGGACGGGGGCTGCTTCGAAGACTGAGCGATTGGAAAATGAATGGCAAATGAAATCGACTTTTTTCTGCCCGATGAAGCCACGATTTTCATTTCAATAAACTATTGTCAATTCATTTTGAAATGCAATCAAAGCAGTGATTTCAATGAAATTACCATTTTATGATGGCGACTTATTTCATTATTAACGAAAAAAAAGCGGGGCGAAATATCGCCCCGCTGGTGTGAAAGCACAATAATCGGTTGATATCAGGCGGCACGAACGGTGCGGCCTTCACCGAAGAAGCTGGCGATTGAACGGACAACGTATTCCTGAGCTTCGGCTGAAAGTTCAGGATACATTGGCAGGGCCAGGGTTTCTTTGGCGGCGGCTTCGGCGTGCGGGAAGTCGCCGGGGGCATAACCCAGGCTGGTGAAGCACTTTTGCAGGTGCAGCGGCACGGGGTAATAGATTTCCGAGCCGATTTTGCGGCGGCCAAGCGAATCTTTCAGGGCGTCTCGCTGGCCATCGTGTACGCGGATGATGAACTGGTTGAAGACGTGGTGGCGGCATGCCAGCTCGACAGGCAATGTCAGCACATCGCTGGCCAGGTAGTGGTCAAAAAGTTCGTGATAGCGGCGGGCCACTTCACGGCGGGCGTTTGACCAGTTGTCGAGGTGGCGCAGCTTGACCCGCAGAACGGCGGCCTGAAGGGCGTCGAGGCGGGAATTGAAACCAACTTCGTGGTGGTAATAGCGTGGTTCCATGCCATGCACACGAATTCGGGCCATGCGTTTGGCCAGGGCTTCGTCGTGGGTGGTAATGAGGCCGCCATCGCCAAAACCGCCAAGATTTTTCGACGGATAGAAACTGAAAGCGGCGACTTCGCCCAGATTGCCGCTGCGCAGGCCGTGGTATTCGGCACCGATGGACTGGGCCGAATCTTCCAGCACGGGCAGGCCACATTTGGCAGCCAGGCGGCGGATTGGCTCCATCTCGGCGGTTTGGCCGTAGAGATGCACAGGCAGAATTACGCGGGTCTGATCGGTGATGGCGTCTTCGATCAGGTTATGGTCAATATTGTAGGAAACCGGGTCGATATCGACGAAAACAGGCTTGGCGCCGGTTCGCCAGATGGCACCTGCGGTGGCGAAGAAGGAATAGGGTGTGGTGACAACTTCGTCGCCGGGGCCCACTTCCCAGGCCATGAGCGGAATGAGAAGAGCGTCGGAGCCCGAGGCACAGCCCACGCCGAACGGGGCCTGGCAATATTCGGCCATTTCGGCTTCAAGCCCGATGACTTCGGGGCCGAGGACGAATGTCTGCTCGCGCATCATGCGGAGGACAATCGGCTCGACTTCGTCGCGAATGGTCTCGTACTGGGCTTTCAGGTCGAGGGCGGGCACGGGTCGATCGCCCCAGTTATCCGCAGATTCCATGCTGATGGTAGCTTCCGACATTGCAGGCACACTCCTTTGTGCAGGCCTTCGACACGGGAACCAGGACCCGGGCGGTGGCCGAAAGTTTCAGCGATCCTTGCCGAAACATGACGAATTGATATTCGTTCCTTGAAAAATCGTCAATATGAGTTTCCCTATTTACATTTTTTTGTGAATTTTTCAGAGGACTTATCCCCTGGTTTGCACGTAAGTCGAACGAGGTCAGGCAGAAGCGTCGAGATCAGAAATTCTCCGGCAGACAAGTTCATCAAGCAGTGGGTGCGGGCCAAGCGGCGGGCCGAGATGGAATTCAACGTCAGGAAATTGCTGGCGAAGGGTGTCGCGGGCTTCGGTCAGGTCGCGCCTGATATGCATGCCAGCCGAGAGAAAATAGGGCACCATCAGCACCGAAGAGGCGCCTTTGGCGACACAGGCCGAGCCGCCGGCGACAATGTCGGGCTCGGCAAGTTCAAGGTAAGAAGGCTCGATGATCTCGTAAGCCAGCTGGCCTTGCAGGCGCTGGGCCAGGTCAACCAGTTCCTGGTTGGCTTCCTGCCGCCTGCTGCCATGGGCGATCAAAAGAACGGCTTTGATTTTTTCAGAGTGATGATCAGGTGATTCAGGCACGATTGTCTTTCCGGCAGACTCGGGTGAAATAAGTGTCAGCCTTTATTTTATGCATGGGTAAATTGTGTTGAGCGGTTAAGAAAAAACAGGAGCCTGACAAGCAGGCTCCCGTTTCGGTTTTTCAATGGAAAATGGCTGAAAAAAGGGTGGGTCAGCCGTGAGATTTGTCGAATTCGGCCTTACGGGCGACATTCAGCCAGGTGTGAACGTGGGGCGAGCCGTGGAAATACCACGAGAAGGCGGGGCCTTCCAGCTTCCAGACGTCCCAGGTGCCGTCGTTGCCCACATCGCCTTCCTTGTAGAAGGTGAGCTTCATGGCGTCAACACCGCCGGCCGCTTCGACACAGGCCATGAGTTCCTGCACATCGGCTTCGCGAAAGGGCTGGGTGCCGGCTTTGATCAGGTCTTTGACCATCGACTTCTGCTGGCCATCAAGGGTAGCGATTTTGATGCCGACTTCGGGCAGTTTGTCGCCGGCCAGCTTGATGGAGCGGGCATTATCCTCAGGGCCTTTGGGGGCCATGGCTGCGGCCTGCTGCTTGTCGTCAAAGGTTTTGAAGATCTTGTTGGCCATTTCGCCCTGATACCACCAGACATTCTTGGTGTGTTTAGGGTCTTCGTTGAAATTGCCGTTGGCAGCGTGGCCGTAGAAGATTGGCCCGCCGAAAGCGACACCGTCAACCGAGTTACCATCGGAACGAAGGGTGTCGTGCCGGCCTGAGAGAACCCATTCAAAGGGCTTGTCGGAATCAGGCTCGCCGAAGATGGCGATGTGATAGCCTTCAAAGCCGCCGTAGTCGTCTTCCATCTGACGCATATAGCGTTCATAGCCATCTTCACTGGTAAGGTTTTTGAAGATTTCGCGGCACAGCTCCTGCTGTTCCATCGTGAGGTCTTCAATCTTCGGCTTGGTGATGGCCCAGTTGTTGCCGATGCGTGAACGCAGGGGATGATCAAACGGGAAGCACAGCTCTTTGCGCTGGCTGTCCTTGAGGGTTTTGAAGAGCCGGGCAACGGCCGTTTCGGCTTTGTCAGTACGCTTCGGGCCCACGGCGGCCTGATCGGCCAGCAGTTGCGGGGCAAGGGCACC
>JBJTRR010001015.1:0-3011 GCA_046076185.1 bacterium
ATCAACATAAAACACCTCATCGTTTTCCAGCAGGGCGTCGCCATTGACAACCACCGTCACCGGTTTGCTTGTCTCGCCCGGCGAAAATATGAGAATCCCGGCCGTGGCCGTGTAATCCTGCCCGGCTGTGGCCGTGCCATCAACTGTGGTGTATGTCACCGTCGCCGGAAGGCCGCTTGGGGCCGAAAGTGAAACCATAAAAACAACCGATTGACCAGTGCCTGTGCCTTCCGGCTGGCTCCCATTGGTGATTGAAAAATCCGGCGCAGGGTCGTCGTCAAGAAGGGTCAGCACCGAAATATTCGGCGACCCGAGTGCTGTGCTGTTTGTCGGATTGACAAGTGAAAGATTGATCGACTCGTTGCCTTCATACAGATTATCGTTAACAATCGGTATGGTAAACGAAGCACGCGACTGACCATCAGCGAAATTAAGTACGCCCGAAGTCGGCGAACTGTAATCGGTGCCCGACTCGGCATTGCCCGCTGCCACCCGATACGTTACGCTCGCCGCCCCGCCCGAACCACCCACACGATTCACATAAACAGTCGCCATTGTTTCATATTCACCCACCTGCAGCGTCGGTGAATCAAAAGCAAACGAACCCGGCTTATCCTTGATATTGACATTCGTCGTAACATTGTTATTGGCGGCATTATTATCGGTACTCAGGCCGACAACTCTGGCCGTGGTTGAAGTCGGGCCAAATGCAGTCGGAAAGACAGTCAGCGTCAGGTCGGCCGATGCACCAGCCGCAAGCGTGCCAACATCCATAGACACCACATTCGCAGCATCAACATTCGTTGAAGTGGCACTGCTTGAAGTGTAAGTCAGCCAGGCGGGCAGCGGCACATTCACACTGACAAGTGTCACTGAATTGGGGCCATTATTGGTTACACGATAACTGTAAGAGTAATTCGTGCCAAGCACCGCCCCTGTCACAGGCTGTGCCGTAATCGCCAGATCGGCCGTTGGTGCAGCGGTTACCGAAACCGTCTGACAGAATTCCGACGTATAGCCGGAACCAACACCATTGCCGGCCGTTGTTGCTGTGGCCGATATTTTTGAACCGACCACAACCAGGCTTGAGCTGTACGAAACATTAAAAGTGGCATTCCCGGTGGCATCAGTCGTGATATTGGTGGTGCCCAGAATATCACGCCCCTCGCCATAGCCCGTTGGGTCAGCCGCTACCGACGAGAAAAACTGCAGGGTGAAATTCGTATTGGCCAGGCCATTATAAGTGCCGGCAATCGTCACCTTGCCCGTTCCACCTACGGCTGTCGTTATCACAGGAAAATTCAGCAGGTTGTTGCCGCCCGTGTCAGGGTCGCCAGTGTCGTTAAGTGTAACCTTGTTGTCAGCGTTCAGGTCAATACCTATGCTGGCATTATCATATATGGTATTATTAAAGATCAGCACACCGGTCGAGCCCGTGGAAACGCTCACGCCGGGACGACCCCAGTATGAACCATTATTGGCAATCACATTCCCATCGGCCAGATTTGGGCCACCAATCCGTGTATCCTTGGGGCTCGAAAGACCACCCACAATCACGCCGTAATCCAGATTCCCCAAATTCACCGTTCGTGTGCGATCAGTGCCAATAAAATTGCCCTGAACGATGATATTCTCGGAATTAATAACCACGCCCGAGCCCTTATTTGCCGCGATCACATTATTCTTTACGCTGATTCGCGGCGGGCCCCAGATATCAACACCGTTGCCGTTGTTCGGTATGCCCTGCACGCCAGTCACATCAACGCCGATATTGTTATCCGTAATTAAATTATCGCTGGCGTCGCCGCCAAAAAAAGTGATGCCATGACCCGCATTACCTGAAATCACATTATATGAAATGGTGTTGTAGGTGGCAGGCCCGAAAAAGTCGATACCGCTGGCACCATTACCAATCGCATACTTCCCGGTAATATCAGTGCCAATGTAATTACCGATCATCTTGTTATTATTGGCCTGGCCATTGAAGAGAAAGTGAATTCCCTTCGCAGAGTTGCCTGATATCACATTCCGGTCTCCCGTGGCCAGGCCGCCAATCGTATTGCCCGACGATTTATCAATAAAGATGCCATCGTCACCATTCGCCGCAGCCGCGCTGCCAGTCGCATTCAGGCCGATCCAGCAATTCCTGACCACATTGCTGCCACCGCCAAAAAGCCAGATGCCCTGCTTGGCAAACCGGTTGATAACAAGCCCCTGAAGCGTAACCAGCCCGCTGGTCACCTTAAAACCCTGAGCCGACGAACCGGCACCTGCGCCATTAATTTCAATCATCGGATTGCCGGAATACCCCGGCTGCGATGTGCCGTCGATCGTGACCGCGTCAGAAATGTCTGGCAGGGCCGAACTTAGCGCAATGCTCGCAAACCCGGAACCAATCGCAAACTTGATGGTATCGGCCCCCGGCGTGCTGTTGGCCAGCCCCAATGCTTCGCGAAGTGTGCCTGTACCGGTGTCGGCATTGCTGGTAACGGTGTAAATTGCCGGCGTTGTCCGGTCTTCACCCACCGTCATCGAAGGACGAAACACCCGCTTTGATCTGGATTTATTCTTGCCCTGCCCCTTGTCAAGCCAATTTCGCATGTGAACAGTTCCCATTGTTCTCAGATCAATCAGGGGCGATCAGGCCCTTCTTTCGTTCCCGGCATTGCTCGTTTTACGGACAATTAAAAGATTATACCACCCGAGTCAAGCCCCTTCAAATCGCATGCCTTCCGCCGCCAGCTTTTTCAAAAATGGCGTTTTCACTTCGTTTGAGCCATAAGCTTCACTGTCGGCCTGGCTATGGTCATCGGCAATCAAAATCAGCAGGTTTGACAAAGTGGTTTAGACGAGACATTGAGATCTCATTCGATAATTAATCAGAAGTTTTATTTTAAGCAATACCATTGTTTTCTTAAACTTTTAAGACAAGATTAACTAGCACGTGATTTTTTGTGCATTCTCGTTTTTTTAATGGTGTTATTGCAAATTAGAAGCAGCATTACAACTAT
>JBJTRR010001016.1:0-2699 GCA_046076185.1 bacterium
GGCGGATTCCCCATCCGAATGATTTTGTCGGGTTCTTGAAGTAATTCGATTGTCGCGCCCATGCCGCCGAAACCAAATTTTGCAAGCACGGCAAGAACTTTTTCGGCATTGGCCCTGGTTGGCGTTATCCAAATGTCTATATCACCGGTGGTTCTTGGATATCCGTGAAATGCAACGGCATATCCACCGTCCAGTAGATATTCAACTTCGCACGAATTCAGCAATTGTAAAAACTCTTTGAAGTCGGGTGGTAACTGGATCATAGCCATATATCACCTGACGCAAAAGTTCAACGGCTGCCACTCGTTCTTCAGGCGTAATACCAAGCCAGTATGCTTTTTCATCTGATTCATCATTCGTTGATGCAATTGAAAATGCCGATTTGTCCATTTTTGGTGGTTGAATTTCAGGCACCATCGCCTCCCTCATACGGTTCAGAATCCTTTCATTATTATTGATTAAGAATCATTCTGGATCAAGTTAATCTTGCTAAATTTCAATTGGTTGTAAATTTCGATCAAATTGTTTGAGTAAGTTGAATCGTATCCCGGGGCGTATTTTCCTACTCCTTTCTCTCGAACATCATTCGGCATGAATCTGGCACAGATGACGATCCCCGTGCCGGATTGAGTCAAATTCGTTATGATGGTGCCTCAAGCCGCTCTGAATCACAAAAGCATGGCAGCGAGCGATCATGGCACGAAAAACCGGCAGTAAAGCGAATTCCCGGGCGTCAGAAAAATCGGCAGAAACTCCTGAATCATCCGAAAAAAACGCCATCAGCGTCGTCGGGGCCCGCACGCATAACCTGAAAAATATTGATCTTGAGATACCCCGCGACCGGCTGGTCGTCTTCAGCGGCGTCTCTGGCTCAGGCAAAAGCAGCCTGCTTTTTGACACCGTTTATGCCGAAGGCCAGCGGCGGTTCCTTGAAACGCTTTCAACCTATGCCCGTCAGTATTTAGACCAGCTTGACAAGCCCGATGTTGATTCGATTGAGGGCTTGCCACCCACCGTGGCCATCGACCAGAAAATTGGCAGCTTCAGCCCCCGTTCAACTGTCGGAACCATCACCGAAATTCTTGATTACCTGCGTCTCTTGTTTTCCAAAGAAGGTGTGCCGCACTGCCCACGCTGCGATATTGTCGTGCAGACACAGTCGCCCGACCGCATTGCCGCCACCGTGCTGGCCATGCCTGGAGGCCAGCGGCTGATGCTGCTGGCGCCGCAGATTCGTGGCCGGAAGGGCTATCATAAAGAGATTTTCGAGGCCATGCGCAAGGCCGGCCTGGTGCGGGCACGGGTTGATGGCCAGATAACCGAAATTGACCCGCCACCGACACTTGACAGAAACACCCTGCACACCATTGAAGCCGTGGTTGACCGTCTGGTGGTGCGTGAAGGCATCGCCGCCCGCCTTGCGGAAAGCCTGCAAAACACGCTGAAAATGGGCGAAGGGGTGGTGATTCTGGCAGTTGAAAAAGACGGACAATGGTCAGATACACTGCTTTCAACCAAGGCCGCCTGCCCCGCCTGTGGCCTGAGCCTGCCCGACCTTGAGCCCCGCACCTTCAGCTTCAATTCCAGCTATGGCGCCTGCCCGCAGTGCGAAGGCCTCGGGCAGATCAGCCCATTTGACCCCGATCTGGTGCTGGTCGATCATTCGCTTTCAGTCGCCGGCGGGCTGGTAACTCCGTGGATCGACCCGGCCCTGATTGATCGCCTGAAACCACCAGTTGACTCCATCGGCCAGTGGCTGAAAGCACAGGGTCTGAGCCTGAAATCGCCCTATGACAAGTGGAAAGACGAAGCAAAATCAGCCTTCTGGCATGGCGTGGCCGCCAATAAGAAAACCGGCACCGAAAAATTTGCCGGGATTGAGAAAATCCTTGAAAAACAGCTTGATTCAGCCAAAAACGACCGCCAGCGAGAGTCCCTGAAGGCCTACCAAACCCGTCAGACCTGCCCGGCCTGTGCGGGCTCGCGGCTCAGGCCCGAAAGCCGTGTGGTGCGGCTGGCCGACATCCGTATTGAAACCATCGCCGCCTGGCCGCTGGACAGGGCTGAGGCCTTCTTTACCCGCCTGAAATTTCCGCCTGATCGTCAACCCATCGGCGGCCCGCTGGCCAAAGAAATTGCATCGCGATTGTCATTTCTGAATCGTGTCGGACTTTCTTATCTGACACTCGACAGATCATCAGAGACGCTCAGCGGCGGCGAGCTTCAGCGGGTTCGCCTGGCGGCCCAGGTCGGCTCGGGGCTGGTGGGTGTGGCCTATGTGCTTGACGAGCCAACCGCAGGGCTGCATCCGCGAGACACCGACAGACTGATTGCTACGCTGACGGACCTTCGCGATATCGGAAATTCCGTTCTAGTGGTGGAACACGATGAATCAATGATTCGCCAGGCCGACTGGCTGATTGAAATTGGCCCTGGTGCCGGGCCCGATGGCGGCCAGATTGTCGGCACGGGGCGGCCTTCAGAAACGGTCAACTGGAAAAATTCACCCACGGGTGCAGCCCTGAACAGCCCTCCTGTTCCGCTTGAGGACGGTAAATCATGGAAGCCGAAATCTCATGCCGAGTGGCTGCAACTTTCTGGGGCCGCTGAAAATAATCTCAGGAAGGTGAATGCAAGAATTCCGCTTGGCAGAATGACGTCTGTCACGGGTGTGTCGGGTTCGGGCAAAAGCACGTTGG
>JBJTRR010001017.1:0-1060 GCA_046076185.1 bacterium
GGCCGAAGGGCATGAGCCTCGGCAGGAGATGAGGTCAACCAAAAAACTCGCTCATTTCCCAGCAACCGGGGAACGAGCATTGAAGGGGTAATATTGTGGTGGCTCTATAAAACCCCGGGCGCCGCTGCGCTTGACCGGGGCTGGCATGGGTTTGGCTTACAGCCAAAATTCGGCTGATGGCCTTCGATCATCGCTGGTTTGACCCGGGCCGATTGGCCCTGACGAACGATCCAAAAAACGGGCCCTGAACTTCCCCAGAACCGCCCCGGCCCAGACCAAACCGCCAAATCTCAAATAGTGATTGCATGCACGCAATCATAATTTGCATTGTTTTTTCCGTTTTTGTCAGATACTACTTCGTGTTGCCTTTTTGCACGCGATTCGTTCAGCTTGATTCCAGTCAGCACTTTTTGTTATAAAATAATAACGGAGCAAGTTTGTTCCGGGGAAGCGTTTGGCCTGTGGTCAGGCTTCCTGATCACAACACCGAGGGGCGCTGCGACGGTACGCACGGGCGTTCCTGCCAGGCTCGGTATTGTGGATATAACTATTGTGCAACGGCGCCCGTTCATCGTTTCTGGAGACTATGAACGTGAGTGTCCTTGTCGATAAGCCTTTGGTTAATCAAGATTATCTCGTTGCCGATATCGCTCTTGCCCCCTGGGGCCGCCGCGAAATCGCCATCGCAGAAACAGAAATGCCCGGCCTGATGGCCATTCGCGACGAGTATGCCGCCCGGCAGCCCCTCAAGGGTACCCGCATTACTGGCTCGCTGCACATGACCATTCAGACAGCCGTCCTGATCGAAACTCTGAAAACTTTGGGCGCTGAAATTCGCTGGGCTTCATGCAATATCTTCTCGACTCAGGATCATGCTGCTGCGGCAATTGCCGACGCCGGCATTTCTGTGTTTGCCTATAAGGGCGAGACGCTGGAAGAATATTGGGATTACACGCACCGGATCTTTGAATGGGCCGACGGTGGCCACACAAACATGATTCTGGACGACGGCGGCGACGCGACCCTGCTGCTGCACCTGGGTGCCCGTGCTGAAGCGGAT
>JBJTRR010001018.1:0-4145 GCA_046076185.1 bacterium
TTCGGTGCGACCGGCCGCCTATGGGCCGGCCACTGCCAATTTGCAGGAAACTTTGAGGGCCAAACTTGAGGGATACAACCGCTGCGAACGGATTTTGACCGAGAAGAAGGCGACATTGGTGTCGCGCCAGAAGGTGGTTGAAGCCGCGAAGGAGCATCTGACGGCCATTGCAACCCAGAAAAAAGCCCTTGAGGCCAAAATTGAAGAGATTCAGGCCCGGCTGGCGGCCATTGAAGCCAGCAATGCCCGGAACAAGTATCATTTCGATGGTTCGGCCCTTTCTCGTGCCAAAAAAAGCGTGAACGAGCTTGACGAACGTCTGAACGTGGTGAGCCGGGTGGCCGAAATGGAAGGGCGATTGGCCGAGGATGGAACTCTTGGCCCGGATGGGACTTCAGGAGCCGATGTGATTGGCGAGATTGATGCCAGATTTGGCCTGAAAACCGATGAAAAGAAGCCGGGCGAAACGGGTGCCAGGCTTTGATAAACCGAACGGTGCCGCGTTGAAACCATCATGAACCCATGTGCCCTGCGCGTTTTAAAAAAAACGCCGGGGCCTTTGGCTTTAGCCTTGGGCGTGCCAATGTTGAGACTAAATTCTGAATGGCCAGCCTGCGAAGATGGTAAAATCAATGGCAGATTCACAGGATATTTTGCGAATGTCGTGGATGAGCCCCAGGCAATTCGGCGAGGTTGAAATAAGGATATGTTCAGGCGTCGATGGAATTGGTGGCCATTCACTGAAAAGGCTGACCCGGAAGGGGATCGGTGGCAAAAGCTTTTGGCTGAAGGGCAATGGCAGGCGGCAGCCGACATGATTTTACAGACGAAGCAGGGCAGGGATGCTGACCACATTCAAAAGATGCGTGCCGACGAGCTTTTGCAGGCTTTTCTGTCACGAGGCTGGTCGAGCCTGGCGACTGGTTCGGCTTTGAGCTGGCTGAGGGAAGTGGATCAACTGAATGTCAGAGGATTTCATTCAGCGGCAATTGAGCAGTTTCGAGGTGTGGCAGATCTTGTTTGGGAAGCGGGTCGGGCCGCTAACCGCAATGATCACACCAAAGCGATAAGTTTATTAGAGCAAGCCATGAAAGCATGCCCAAACGTGTCACCCAGATTGAAAAACCAATGGAATGAAAGCCTGGTGAAACTTAACGAAAGACCAATTGTTGGCACTGCGATTGAATTGCCGTCGCAAAATATACAAACAGATTTGAATGACATAAAACATTCAATTTCAAGTGAGTTTCTGATCGTAACGCAATCGGCCGGGGATTATGTGGTGACGACGCGTGACAGATTTTTATTCAGCCATGAGCTATTTCTAAAAAATAAAACATCTGTCAATGAGGCGTATGCGTTTTTGATTGAAATGACAAGAGATGAAGAAGGGTGCTGGCTGATGGGGGCGAAGGCCGGCGAGCTGATTTGTAAAGGCAACAGGCAGTTGCGGCTGGCCCTGATGGATGGTGCGGAAGTGGCTTTGGGTGGTGGCATTGTGGCCGCTTTTTTTCAGCCGGTGATGGAATCTGGCACAGCGCGGATGATCTTCAGAAACGACGCCGGCGAAGTACTTCAGCAGGTGCTGATGCTTGGCCAGATGGGCCGGGTGGGTGGCCCGGGCCGTCCGGATTTGCCGCTGGCCGGTGCCGATGCCGGGCTGATTCTGATCAGGCAGAATGGCCGATTGATGGCCCGCCCAGTAACGGCAGCGGGTGGCCTGAAAGAAGAATTTCCTGTGGAAATTCCATGTGATCTAAGTGTTGGCGATGAAAAGATCTCAATGAAATTGGACGAGACATTTGACGCATCGGTGAAATTTTTTGGACAATAAATGGTGATGGGGATCGAATGAGATAGCAGAGGCCACGAAATTGAGCGAAACTGGAACCAACTGACCCGACGATGACACGCGACGCCATGCCCCACCTGATGAACCTGAATGAAATGGCCCCCGCAGCAGGGCGGCGATACGCTTTTCAGGTGGGCGACGAACCACTGGAAGGGCTGACGATTAAGCGGCCGCTGGGCTGGGGCGGATATGGCGATGTTTATTTCGCGGTAACAGATGCCGGAAAAGAACTGGCTGTGAAGCATGTGACGCATGGCGTGGATGTGGAACTGAGAGGCGTCCGGCACTGCATTAATATCAGGCACCCGAACCTGATTGAAATCTATGACATTCGAAAGACGGCCGACGGGTCGGTTTTTATTCTGATGGAATATGTGGCCGGGCGAAGCCTGAGGTCGCTTTTGAACGATCATCCCGCTGGGCTGAGCGTGAGCCAGGTTCGAGCCATTGCAGGTGGTATTATCAGTGGGGTTGCCGGTTTGCATGCCCATGGAATTGTGCACCGCGACCTGAAGCCGGCCAATGTATTTGTTGGTGACGGTGTGGTGAAAATTGGTGATTATGGCCTTTCAAAGGTGATTGGCCACGCAGCGATGGAGCATTCGACAAGCGTCGGCACATGCCATTATATGGCCCCTGAAATTCGTTCAGGGCGTTATGAAATGCCGGTTGACACCTATGCCATCGGGGCGATGTTATATGAAATGATCACCGGCAAGCCGCCATTTGGCGGTGAAACTCAGGCCGAGGTGCTAATGCGACATCAGTTTGACCTGCCACGGCTGGAAGAGCTGCCGCCCTCGTTTCGCCCGGTAGTGGGCAGGCTGCTGGACAAAGACCCGGGCCGCAGAGGGAGCGATCTGACGGAAGTCAATGAATGGGTTGAATCAGCAGTGAATGCTTATGAAGCTGATGCCCGGAACGGATTGGTGCCGGGTCTTGGCAATAAGCAAAGGCATGATGGCTGGGGAAGAACGCTTTGGCGAGGGCTTGAGGGGTTGCTTAAAGGCGATTCGCCACGGCGTGCGTTTCAAGAAACGCGGCCAAGGCTTAAGCCGGGAAGGCGACAAGGCAGGGGGGCTGGGCAGAATTTATTGAACGACAAGCCGGTCTGGCCAGATTCAAGCATGCGTCTGCGGCAGTTGTCAGGTGTGGGCATGGTTGCCATCATGCTGTGCTGGCTGCTGGCTTCACCGGTCGGGTTTTTCAGTGGTGTGAACATGAGCGAAGCACCGAACCGCATGGCATTTGTGGCGGTTTCGGGGGCGATGATTACAGTGCTGATGCTGGCTCTAACATCTGTCTGGGAAGGCTGGGAAGTGAGTAACAGACGAAAGCGGCTGGCCGGTTTGATCACCGGAAGCCTGCTTGGGTTGGTGGTGGCTGTGCTTGGCGCCTGGCTTGGTGTGGATGAAAGGCCGCACCAGATGAGCCAGGCATTGCCGGGAGTGTTTGAGTCGGCAGGTTCGGCAGTTGCCGAAGGTACGACCTTGCATTATGCCCTGCTGATTGGACTGACACTTGCAGTCCCTCGGTGGTGGCGATTGACTGAGCGAGACAGGCGAAGCCGATGGTCAATCGTGCGGGTTTTTCTCTGGTGGCTCTGGTCAATTGCATTTGTGCCGGCCCTGGGGGCGATGACGCTGGAGCCACAGATTCAGATCAGCATGGCTTTGGTGATGTTGCCTGGTTTTGTGGTGTCGGTGGTGAGCCCATGGGATAAAAAGCTGGCCAGTTACAATCGACGTATATCAGCCTGAACCCTGATTTATGCGGTAAGACGAGGGGTGCGACATGCTTCTGACACTTTCCGTAATGCTAATCGCCATTGCCGTGGTAGCCATAGTGCTATCGGCAATTTTCATGGTTTTTGTCGTCAAAATTGCCTTGCTTTGCGTGGTCGGCCTGGTCTTGTATCGGGCGTTTATCAGGCGAAGTGAAGGATATCGATATCAACAGGATATTACGGATGTCATTAAACCTGCGAGGCAGGCTGTGCAAAGTGTCGGAAGAAATACGTTTCGATTTGTGCTCGGGCTTGGTCTTGCACTCTATCTAGTGAGTGGAATTCGATATTCACCGGCACCGGCCAATGATGAATTAATGGTTGCACAGATAACCGACGACACCATTTCTGAATCGATCAGGGCCAGGATGAAACTGGCGACAGAGCGGGGCCAGGAGGCTGTGAAAGAACTCAGGTCAAAGATGTCTATGAGACGTGAAAAAAGTGATGTGCGACAGAAGTCAGAAAAGCCAGCCCGAACATATCACCTGAAAAGCCAGCCCTGCG
>JBJTRR010001019.1:0-1329 GCA_046076185.1 bacterium
GTCATTTACAGCGGAGAGGGAGGGATTCGAACCCTCGGTACGCGTTAACGTACACAGCATTTCCAGTGCTGCACCTTCGGCCTCTCGGTCACCTCTCCGTATCAGTATTAAATCATGAAATCATCGAATTTTCAACCTGACCTGCCCATTATCCTGTAGCGGTCAGGCTGATCATTCAACTTATCCCAATACCAGCAGGCAGAACGCTCAAATAAAACGCCTGCCTGCAGATTTTGTTTAGACCCAAAAACAGGCCAAAACCGCCTTATTTGGTCTTGGCAGCCGTTTTCGACTTGCTCTTCGCCTTGGCCTTGGCTTTCGCTTCGCCACGCAGCCTCGTCAGCTCATTACGCTGCTCGGCCGTCAGCACGGCTTCGCATTCACGCATCACCTTGTCCTGCAGGCTGGCTAATTCTTCTTCAAGCTTTGCTTGCTGCACAGCATATCGCTCGCGAACGCTGTAAATCTTCTCACGCTGCTCGTCAGAAAGATCAACCTGCCCGAAATACTGCGGCACCCGGCGATAATCCGCCGCGTTCTTGCTCGTGTCAGCCGCTTTCCGGGTCGAGTCAACACCCGATGCCCCTGCCGACTTCGTCGTCGTTGGTGCAGCTGCCGACTTCGTTGCCGACTTTCCCTTCTCCTGCGTCTGGGCCTGCATCGTTGCACCGGCCACCACCATCAATCCCGCCACGCCAGCCGTCAATATGCTTTTGCGAATCATCGTCTCACCATCACTGTCTGTGGGGTTACACCTCGGGTTCTACATAACCCGTTCCAAATTTTTTGACAACCATGCCAAATTTTCACGAATTGCTTATCTTTCAGTTAACCTGAGTTGAAAAGTTATGTCAACAAATGTATACAGAAATTGCTGTCAGCAACCGGTTCATTCCCTATAACTGATCAAAATAGTACCCCGCCCGGTGCTTTACCTTTGATGTCGAACAGGTTACGATACTCAAATTCGATGATGTTGCTTCCTGCTGTTCCCAAGGAGATTGCTGAGCATGTCCACTGATTCGGCTCCAAAAGACCCGGAAACCAAGGTTATTGTGCCTGAAGCCCACCACGTCCAGCGCGTCGTGCTCTTTCAATATCCCAAGGTCGTCTTCCTCCTGCCTTCCATGATCACCGCCCTCTTCGCAGGCCTTTTCATGGCATTTCTCGGCATCGACCTGAACCTGCCGGATAAGCCTGAAGGCGCCTCGGCCTTCATGACCAAACAAAATCTCATCGGCGTTGTCTTCCTGCTCGTCTTCACCATCAACCTGATCGCCATGTCGGTTGACTTTCCCCGATATTCAGCCCTGGCCCTGCTCTTCGGTG
>JBJTRR010001020.1:0-1001 GCA_046076185.1 bacterium
TTGCCAGGGGCGTAGCGACCGAACCGGGTGAGTTGCCGGAAGAGGCCGATTTGCAGAAACTTCTGGACGCATCGGCTGGCCTGACTCGCATGGAAGCGGAAAACGCTTTCAGCCTGTCGCTGGTTCGGTCAGGCAAAATCACGCCAGAGACAGTCTGGGAGATGAAAGCCCAGATGCTCAAAAAAAGTGGTCTCGTCACGCTCTATCGCGGGCACGATGATTTTACAAGCCTGGGCGGGCTGGCTTCGCTCAAGGCGTTCTGTCAAAAAGCTCTCCGGGTTCAGCCTGAGCCCGACCCTGCCAGGCAGGCCCGTGGCCTGCTGTTGCTATCACCACCCGGTTGTGGCAAGTCGCAGTTTTGTAAGGCCCTGGGGCGTGAAACTGGCAGGCCGGTGCTGCATCTGGATGTTGGCAGCCTGATGGGTTCGCTGGTGGGGCAGTCAGAAGAGCGGACGCGGCAGGCCTTGCGACTGGCCGAAGCCATGGCACCGTGCATTCTGATGGTTGATGAAGTCGAAAAAGCCTTTTCCGGGCTCAATAGCCAGGGCGATTCGGGTGTGGCCGCACGCATGTTCGGCACCTTTTTGACATGGCTCAACGACCATACGTCTAACGTCTTTGTCGTTTGTACCGCCAACGATGTCACACGCCTGCCACCCGAATTTGGCCGGAGCGAACGCTTTGATGTGTCTTCTTCCTTGATCTGCCCGATCGTGCCGAAAAAGACGCCATCTGGGCCATTTACCGCAAGCTCTACCAGATTGATTCGGTTGAACGACAACCGGTAGATACTAGCTGGACCGGTGCGGAGATCCGTTCCTGCTGCCGCCTGGCAAGACTGCTTGAGCTGCCCCTTGCGGACTCTGCACGTAATGTTGTACCTGTAGCCATAACAGCGGCTGAATCGATTAACAGGCTGCGAACCTGGGCCAGTGGTCGGTGTCTGTCGGCCAATCAGCCGGGAGTGTATCAGGCTAAAGTCAAAAGTAGCACATCACGGC
>JBJTRR010001021.1:0-4165 GCA_046076185.1 bacterium
AGTTGATTGCAAAATCAAATGATCTTGGCGATCGTACTTATGTCATTGTAAATCTTGACCGGGAACCGGAAAAAAGCGAGGGAAGAAGGCCGCCCATTGACCGGGCTTCGCTTTATGTTCGTGGCCTCAATCAATATGTGCTTGTCAGAAAATATCCGGATGGCCGGCATTTTACCACAGGCTATGATGGTAGTCAGAATTGGTCGGTGCCGCCTGATGGGGCTGTGCGGCTGAGCCGTGACCCGAACCGATTTCGTGGGCCATTGCCGGGGCACAAGCATGGTGTGCCATTTGTCGATTTGCGCACTGACCTCATCGAAATACGCGACGCCTTTAAAATCTCGTTTTCCGAAGCAGATTATGGCGGCCTGAGCGTGATGATCGCCCGGAAAAAGCCGGGGGTGCGGGGCCCGAGGGAAGTCGCCATTTTCTATGACCAGGAGACCGGCATCATTCACGAAATGATCTTCCGTGGACTGCCCCAGGCCCAGGGCGGGCCATCGAACGTCTCAGTGACGCTTGTCAGCCAGGAATCGCTCGATCCAGCCTTCTTTAATCACCAGTTTCACCATGATTCAGCCCGTGAAGTCATTCAGGAATGAATTTTCGCATCATCTGAAGGAGTAAAAGATGAAGAAAATATTGTTGGCCACGCTGGCCCTGTGTTTGGCGGGTGTCAGCCTGGCAGCGGCCGAACAGAAACCGAACGTTGTGATTATTGTTTCCGATGATCATGGCTTTGGCGATATCGGCTGGAACAACCCCGAGGCCAAAACCCCGGTGCTGAATCGGCTTGCGGCGGAAGGGGCCAGGCTTGACCGGTTTTATTCCAACCCCATCTGCAGCGTGACCCGTGCCGCCCTGATGAGCGGCATTGCCACTATAAAAACAAGCGTCAACAACCGTCAGGGGCTCGACCTGAAATATCGCATTCTGCCACAGGTCTTCAAGGATGCCGGATACCAGACATGGATGTTCGGAAAATGGCATCTGGGCGGCTCGGAAGACAATACATTCAACACTCCTGAATATATGCCCCACAAGCGTGGGTTTGACTACTTTTATGGCTTTCTGCATGGGGCGATTGATTATTACACGCATGAGCGAAAGGACCTGGGCAAGCTTGACTGGCAGCGCAACGGCAAGCCGGTGGTTGAGGAAGGTTTTACAACCGACTTACTTGCCGACGATGCCCGCCGGATGATTCAAGAACGCGATAAATCCAAGCCTTTTCTGCTCTATCTGCCATTTAATGGCGTGCACGGGCCGCTGCAGACTCCGCCGGGTGCGGCTGGCGGCGGGCAGGCCAAAAACCGCGATCGCCGGGGCACATTGCTGGCCAATATCGCGCACCTTGATAAAGCCGTGGGCCGGCTGGTGAAAACGATCGAAGAAGAAAAGATCGATAAAAACACGATCATTCTCTTCTTCGGCGATAACGGTGGCCAGCTTTCCAATGGGGCCAGCAATGGCGAATTGCGTGGCGAGAAGAACGGGACATTTGAAGGAGGCATTCGCGAGCCAGCCCTGATTTACTGGCCGGGGGTGATTGCACCAGGCCAGAAGAGCCAGCAGTTTATGTGTGCGATGGACGTTTTGCCGACGCTTTCAGCCGCAGCAGGCATTGCAACCGGCATGAAAATGCCAATTGACGGGGCGAATCTCTGGCCTGCTCTGAAGTCGGGCAAAGCCGAAAGCCGCCCGCCATTTGTCATGGGTTTTCGCGATACAGCCCTTTTTTCAGGCGACTGGAAGATGGTCAGCCCTGGTCAGGGGCAGGCCCCACTGCTGTTTGACATTGTCAAAGACCCAAATGAAAAGAACGACCTTGCTGCGAAAAACCCTGAGGTTGTCGCCAGACTGAGCAAGGAACTTGAGAAGCTCACCGATGGTGCCAGCCGCAGACAGGGCGGCGGCGGTGGCGGCGGTAACCTGCAGAAGAAAGCAGCCAATAAAAAGGGTGGGGCCCAGGGCAAAGGTGCCCAGAAGAAAAAAGGGCAGGGCAAGCCTGCTGCATAATTTCACCTGAGAGGAGATTGCACTGTGAACACGGCGACAAATGTAAAGCCACGCGCGATGTGGCGATGGGTTGGATTAAAAGCGGCCCTGATGCTTGTTTGTGCAGGCGGGCTGCTTTCGGCACTGGCCTTTCAGGGCATTCGCAAGCCATCGATGGACGACACCATCAAGGCCAACGTCTATGCTGATAACTGGTTTGAAATGTATATCAATGGCGAGCTGGTGGCCGTCGATTCCATCAGGTTTATTCCGCATAATGTGATTTCGGTCGATATTCTGCCGAAATATCCCATGACAATTGCCGTATTGGCAAAAGACAATGCCGACCCGAAAACAGGCATGGAATATGCCAATACCAATATTGGCGATGGTGGGTTTATTCTGAAACTTGGCGATGGCACAGTCACCGACAAATCATGGAAGGCGGTGTCGTTTTCACACGGGCCGGTTAATGGCGACACGAAAAACCCCACGGTTCGCAATACACCCATTCCGGAAAACTGGTTTGCTGTTGATTTTGACGACAGTAAATGGCCTGCTGCCAAAGAGTATTCTGAAGAGGAAGTAGCCCCCAAACAGCCATATTACGATAACGACTTCAAAGGGGCCAGGTTTATCTGGGCTGATGATATCGCCCTGGATAATACAATTCTCTTCCGGCATCATGTAGCCGCGCCGCCAGATGGTAAAACCAGGCCTGATTTCAGCAACCTGAATAACGTGGTGCCAGACGCACCCAAGAAAAAAGAACCTGGCAAGAAGAAAAAAAGTCGCTGATCCGGCATTCAGCGAAAGGAGATCGAATCATGAATCGATGTTCAGTGATGTTTCTGGCTGTAACAATTCTGTTATGCAGATATGTAGAAGCACATGATGGTGGGCATGGCAATGTGGCTGTTGCGAAGGATAACCGCACCTGGACACTTGCTGATACCGGGGCACACCTGCATGGTGTGTTTGAATCGTCAAAGGAAGGCCAGGTGCGGGTTCGCACGGAAGAAGGCCGACTTGTGACAATTGCCATTGATAAACTGGTCGAAACCGACCGGAAGTATGTTCAGGGGCGAATCGCCGAAATTGAATTGATCAATCAGAAACGATCAACCGGGGCTGTGCCACTGGTGCTGGCATCGCTGCGGCAGCTGGTTGAGGGCGATTCCGCCCAGGACAGGGCCAAAGTCATGCTTGAGCATTTCAAGCCGTTTGAAAAAACGCTTGGGCTTCGGTCTGACGACAAGTATTTATATGTTGAATCGAATGGAATGCCGGATCACCCGATGATGATTGGCATTGTGGCCTGGCAGCAGCAGGTGCCGCTGGCCCAGAGCTACAAGGGCGAGAACGCCTGGCGGATTCCGCTTTTCCCGGTGCCGGCCAAAGAGCCGATGTCGGCCAAAGACAACTTTTTCCGCGGCGCGATTGCCCTGGCCATCAATGGTGTGCCGATTTTCAACCCCATCAAGAATGATGGCGTGACCGACACCAAAATTGCAGGCGAGCTTGACGATTTTGGCGGCCACTGCGGCCGCGGCGATGATTATCACTATCATCTTCCCCCTGTGCATCTTGAAAAACAGGCGGGCAAGGGCAAGCCGGTGGGTTATGCCCTTGACGGATATCCGATTTACGGGTTCGACGAGCCTGATGGATCCATCGCACGCAAGCTTGACTGGATGAACGGGCACAAGGATGAAAATGGTAACTACCATTATCATTCGACAAAAACTTACCCCTATTTAAATGGTGGTTTTTATGGTGAAGTTGTTGAACGCGACGGCCAGGTTGACCCGCAGCCCCGGGCCTTCAGCCCACGCCAGGCCCTGCCGCCTTTACGCGGTGCGAAAATCACCGGATTTGAGAGGTCTGACAACGATAAACGCATCAGCGTGATTTACGACCTCAATGGCGACAAAAGATCGGTCAATTATTTCGTCAGGGATGGTGGCAATATTCTGTTTCAGTTTGACAATGGTAAGGATGGTGTTGAAACCGAAACCTATTCCATGAACGAACCTCGCCGTGGCCCACAGGGCAAGGATCAGCAGAAAAAAGGCGGGCAGCGAAAGGATCAGCAGAAGAAAGGTGGCCCACAGGGCAAGGATCAGCAGAAAAAAGGCGGGCAGCGAAAGGATCAGCAGAAGAAGGG
>JBJTRR010001022.1:0-2193 GCA_046076185.1 bacterium
CGTTTATATCCGGATTGGGGTATCACAGTACTTTCAGCAAGTCTGACATTCTGGGTCTTTGTATTTAATGGCTTTCTGTATCTAAAAATGCGTCAAGTCACAAAGTCTTTTCGAGCCAATCCTGCATCAGACAACAAGGAGAAACTGAAACTTCGTGATTTAATTAGAAGTGGTAGAGATAATTTTATACTCATGTTGGCCGGGCGTGCTTCATTACAAACGAATAATCTTTTTGTTGGGTTATTTCATGGTCAGGCTGACGTTACTAAACTTTATGCCACTCAAAGATTATTCGAAGTTGTTCAAACTCAGTTATTTGCAGTAGGGAATGCCTCATGGGCTAGTTTGGCACAAATTTATCATCAAAATAAGCTCGATCTTTTCAGATCCAGAGTCCTTCAACTTTTGAAACTGATTATGATACTTGGGCTTTCTGTGGTTGTTCCACTTCTATTTCGTAACAAGGGTTTTGTAGGCTTATGGATTGGAAATGAGAGATATGGTGGAAATAGCCTCTCGATTGTTTCAGGGCTTTTAACTATAGGATTAGGTTTTACTGTTTTCAGTACTTGGTGCCTGATGTGTACAGGTCATCTTCAATCCGTTCTCAGGCTTTCGGTTATTACAGCGATACTGGATATTTCAGCGACATTAATTTTTACAAAAACGCTTGGATTAATCGGACCTGCGCTTGGATCCTGTATTGTTCTTTATCTTGTTACCATTCCCTGGCATATACTCTTACTGAAAAAAATTTTTGGAATCCAGTTTTTCTCAATTGCTAAATCGTTTAAATTGCCGATCTTATCAATTCCGTTTTATCTTGCTTTAAACATTTATCTGTCGGAATCATTTTCAGCGAGTTCCATGGTCATATTGGCAAATCTTATCTTTTGGCCTGCTTTAGCTTATCAGTTATTTCAGGCATATTTTGCTATAAGTGAAGATGAGTGGAGGCAAATTAAAAGTCGTTTTCGTATCAACAATTAGATTTGCCTCTGAATCAGATTAACAAAACCCCATGGAAGTCGCACTGATCATGATTTGATAAACCCCTGTTTCAACCTCTTCAACAAACAATTTATCAATTTTCGACTTGTTTCCTATTCCGATTCCGAACTGGTTTCCAGTCAAATATCTTGTCAGATTTGTCATAGTCTGAAGCACAATTTCGTTTCGATTCGGCAGCAGAGTTCTTAAAGTAACTCTGATGGAATATTGCATCTGGAAAAGGTCAATTGATGTTGTCGCGTTGGCTGATGCCAGAACTGCTAGAGAATTGACTTGCTGTGGAATAATTTCAGCAACGATGTTCTCCTTTGTAGGTGGCTCTGAAGGAAATTTTATATCGGCATAAACTATAACCGTATTCGCATTCAGTGTGGTTTTAACGCCATCGGCGATGTTTTGTAGTATGATCATTAAAGTGTTACTCGAATATGTATTGCTATCTGATCCGTTAGTATTAAAGCCATATAAAGTTGAACCAAAATAGTCTATCGGGAAATATGTTGCCGGCATTTTCTGTTCTGCTTCCTTTAAAGTATAAAAATCAGTTTTGCCCTATTTTGAGACAAACCAGAGTTTCAAATTGGATAATGGAATCTCCCGTCCCTTTCGGTTCGGGAGATTCCAATAAGGTCAAGAAGGAAGAATGAGAGTAACGCTTGTTCTGTTACCCTGATTATCTGTAGATGCTAGAATTCGAGATACTGCAGTGTTGCCACCCCGAATCACGATTTGCCCAGTTCCAGCCCCAGAAATAACGCCCGCTGTCGCAGCAAGAATCGGAGCAATGGCCTGCCGAAGATTAATTCCTTGTTCGATACTAATCGAATCCAAGCCCGAGGCCGCCAGAGCATATCCTGATTTATCCTGATTGGTTCCTACAGTCACTGGATTTGTAACCGACTGAACCGGCCCGCCCGCGAAAGTGGAACGAGATGAAACCGGCACATCAATATTGTCTTTCAGCAGTTTACCCAGGCTTCCAGCCAGCGTTATGTTGCTTGTGGTATATTCCCAGACATTTTTAGAAACTGCAGAGCTAATACTGTCGATAGCAGATGCAGCCATGATGTATCCTGATTTATCCTGATTGGTTCCTACAGTCACTGGATTTGTAACCGACTGAACCGGCCCGCCCGCGAAAGTGGAACGAGATGAAACCGGCACATCAATATTGTCTTTCAG
>JBJTRR010001023.1:0-4531 GCA_046076185.1 bacterium
CCAGAATTTGCCGGCATTCGTGGCGATGCCGCTTTATGCCAATCCGCCGGGGTCGCCCTATTGGTCCAGCGGCTTCCTGCCTTCGGTCTATCAGGGCACGGTGGTGCGAGACCGGGACCCACGGATTTTGAACCTCGACCCGCCATCGGCCCTGAAAGGCAAGCCACAGCGGGAAGGGCTTGATCTGCTGAAATCGCTTAATGAAATGCACTTGCAGATGCATCCCGGCGAGACGGATATGGCCGCCCGGATTGCGAATTATGAACTTGCGGCACGAATGCAACTGGCCGCTTCCGAGGCGATGGATCTTTCGCGTGAGTCTGAAAAAACCAAAGAACTGTATGGCCTGAACCAACCTGAGACACGCCGATTTGGTGAAGCCTGCCTGGTGGCCCGCCGCCTGGTGGAACGCGGGGTGCGGTTTGTGCAGATCTGGCATTACAATTGGGATATGCACGAGAACATCAATGTTACCCTGCCGAAAACCTGTCGTACGGTTGACAAACCTTCCGCAGCTTTAATCACCGACCTCAAACAGCGTGGCATGCTTGATTCAACTCTTGTTCACTGGGGCGGTGAAATGGGCCGCCTGCCTGTGATTCAGTATCGTGGCCCTGGCAGAACGCCCGGCCGCGACCATAATACTGATGGCTTCACGCTGTGTATGGCCGGCGGTGGCACAAAAGGCGGTTTTAGCTATGGCAATACCGATGAATTTGGCCACAAAGCTGTGGAAAACCCGGTGCTGCATACTGACTGGCTGGCCACAGTGGCCGATCTCTTCGGGCTTGATGTCAATCGCATTGTCTATGAACGCGGCGGCCAGAAGTTGAGCTTGCTCGACGGTCAGGCTGGTCATGTGGTTAAAGATGTGATTGCCTGATCGATTGACCGGCGGTGGCAGAAACGAAGGCACTTTTTGAAGGATACCCACGATGAATCGACCCCTGATCTGCCTTCTTCTCCTGATCTCAGGCTTCTATGGCTATGGTTTACAGGCTCAGGAAACGAAATCGGCCGATTCAAAGCCGAAAAATTTTGTCGAAAAAAAGAAGTCGTCTGACGACCCGCACAAGCTGCCTGATCGCCCCGGCACATTCATGGGGCGGGCCATCGCCCCGGTCATGAGCTATCTTGGGGCCGACTGGCTGCTGCGTGACACTCGCGAAGAGGAAGAGCATCCTGAACAGATGCTTGATGCTCTTGGCCTCAAGCCCGGCGATGTGGTGGCCGATGTCGGGGCCGGTGTGGGTTATACGTCCGTAAGAATTGCCCGCAGGGTCGGGCCGAATGGCAAAGTTTACGCCTCGGACATTCAGCCGCAGATGATTCGCATGCTGAAGGCAAATATCCGTAATCTTAAGATGGAGAAGCTGATTACGCCGGTTCAGTGCACGGCCACCGAGACTGGCCTGCCGGATGCGGCGATTGACCTGGTGATTATGGTCGATGTTTATCATGAATGTTCCGAGCCCATAAAAACGCTTGAGGGCATCAAAAAAGCATTAAAACCGGGCGGGCGACTGGTGCTGATTGAATTTCGGGCGGAAGACCCTGACGTGCCAATCAGGCCCGAGCATAAAATGACTCTGGCCCAGGCACGCAAAGAGGTGGAAGCCCAGGGATTTAACTTTCTGAAGAATGACCCGCGACTGCCCTGGCAACATATCATCATTTTTCAAAAGCCGACAGATATCAAAGATTCAAAAGAGCCACAAAAAGACGGAAAGCCTTCATGAATTGCCGCAGATTGACACAGTCGGCCGTTTTCCTGCTCGCTTGTGTTCCTGCGATTTTGGCCGCCGAGCCAGCCAAACGCATTGATGCCAAAGGTTACCCATCGCTTCAGGCGGCGGTTGATTCACTTGGCGTTGGCGGTGGCCTGTTGACGATCCCGCCGGGAACCTATGAAATCAGCGAACCGATTGTCGTTAAATCTGGTGAAACACGTGTCGAAGGTTCAGGCCCGGGCACTGTGATCATCAATAAAAACACAAAGGGCAAGCCGGCTTTGGTTATAGAGCCCCCGGAAGTTGATAAAAATAAAAACGCCGAGATCTGGCGGGTGCAGGTTGGTAATCTGCGAATTTCCGGCAACCCGAAAAGCGGCGATGCCATTTACGCCCGACGCGTGCAGGAAATCTTCATTCAGGGCGTTTCAGTTGATCACAATGGCGGCAATGGCATTCATCTCGATCGGTGCTATGAAGATCCCCGTATCAGCGACTGCCTGATGACTTACAACGGTCTTGCGGGGCTCCAGATCACCGAATGCCACGACATTGTGGTGAATGCCAATCAGTTCGAAGATAATCAGGATGCTCTTCGCTGCATTGATTCTTTCAACCTTTGCTGCAATGGCAATAACATCGACGACCACAAACGTCACGGAATCGTGGTAGAGAACACTTATGGCTCGGTGATCAGCGGCAACATGATTGAAGAATGCAACGGCACGGCCGTGATTCTTGACCGCGACTGCTATGGCATCGCCGTATCCGCCAACGTGGTGGCACATCATCTGGGCGGTGGCGTTGACTTGAAAGATGCCAACGGCTGCACCATCAGCGCCAACAGCTTTGTGCTTTGCCACGGTTTTGGCGTAAAGGCATCGGCAGAAAGCACACGAAACAGTATCTCGGGCAACGCTTTCGCCAATACCTATATCGGTGGCGGCAAGCTCAAGCGGCCGATTCTTGAACACGAAAACAAGATGCAGATTGACGCCGGTGCCGGAGTGGTGATGGAAGGCTCAACCGACACGGCCATCACCGGCAACACGTTCACCGGGCTTGATTACGAAGCAGTTAAGGCCACTGGCGGGGCGAAGCGATTGTTGGTTACCTCAAACATTCTTTCCGAATGTGGCCGCCGCCTAGGGCCTGACAAGCCATGGATGGTGATCGAAGATCAGGCCGGCTCGATTGTCAAAGATAATCTGGGTGCAAAGTAATTTGCGTTGATTATTGATGTGGTCTTGAATCTGTAAGATGAAGGATACGTGTTGACATTCGATGTATCCATACTTTTCACCCTAAAACCATTCTAGCTCATTACTTGAGTAACCTTTGCAGTTTTTTAAGTTTTCGCCTCAGGCGACGTCAATGGTTTGATGCCAGGTAGCTCAATTGCCTTTTTTTGCGTCGGCGTCGAATTTGTCAGAATCTCAAATTCCGCTGGAGTCTCAGTCATATGCACGCGATTCTTCGACTCGGCTTGTTATAGTTAATTATAGTGAATCTGTATAACAGCTTTTCCAACGTTGCTCATCAGCCATTTGGCCGGTTATGATCAGGTTCATCGCTGAAAACCCCATTCTGATCTCAAGAAAAATACAACCCCGATGAAACGTCAACATATCGCCCTGGGCCTGACCTGCTTATTGACTCTGGCGCTGGGCATGAGTGCGGCGATGAAGCTCGCCGGCTCGCAGGAAGTGATGGAAGGTTTCGCCAATATGGGCCTTGCCAAGTGGCGAGTGATTATCGCCATGGGTGAAATCGCCGGAGCAGCCCTGTTTTTCATCCCGAAAACCAGAAACTTTGGAACGCTGGTTCTGTCTTCATACATGGGCGGGGCCATCATGGCTCATATGAGCCACGGCGAGGCATTTACCGCACCAGCCATCTTCCTGATACTTATCTGGATTACCGCGGGGTTGCGAGATCCAGCCCTGTTTGGCCTTAAGTCTGGCAACTGAGCCTATTTGTTCTGATTGCCACGCATCTTTTTCACCGTATTCCAAGTCAAATAGCTGTGAAAAGGGCGAGATCACTCTCGCCCTGTCTGAAATCTTCGTAATTATTCATGAAGACCCGAAAAACAATTCCTGCCCAGCGTTAGAGCTGATGACGGCCGGGGCAAGACCATCGGCTCATTCTTCATCGCCCGATGCTTCAGCACTTTCTTTGGCAAAAGTCATTACGCCATAAATCAGTAGGAGAACACCGACGACTCCAGCACCCAGAATCAACCATTGCAGCGTATCAGGTGAAATATTAAACGGCTTGTCGTAAAGCGTGACACCGCCAGCACCATTTCTCTCTGCTTGTTTTCCAGTTGTCAGATAGATGTAGCCGGAAACACCAATCACACCGATCCCGCACACGATTCTGAGGAGGGCTGAAACGCTTTTCATGGTTTCTCCAGTCTCATTTCGAACGCCAAAAATCAGCAATTCAAGCACGGCTTGCCAGATCCGCCGCAATCATCAAAAATATCCTGGTCCAACCCACCGAAGTGTTGGATTTAAAATGGTTTAGATGATGCCTTGGATAAATTTATTTTCTCAGGTTCTGCCTAAGAAGGCAAGAGGGCTTTCGTTTGTGATTGCTGTTTTTCATTATCGTTGCACGATCCTGTCAGTCATATCAGGAACAGAACATCCCGAATCATCGACTTATCAAGAAACTAATCGATAAACTGGCCAACATCAAATCTCAAGATTAAGATGAGTGCCTGAATGACGAATCAATCATCGGTTAAGAGTAAAATGCATGGCCCGGAGGAAGCCCGAAACTCCTGTTTCGAA
>JBJTRR010001024.1:0-2412 GCA_046076185.1 bacterium
GGGTGCAACCCACCTTTTCTTGCTTAATTACATACAATACATAGACTTAAGAAATATAAGCACAATGAAACATGTGGGTTTCACCCACCTTACATGGCTAATTAAAAAAGTATTGTTTGAAACCGCGTGATGTAAGTGCAAGAATAAGAAGTGCTATGCGGTTCTAACAAGGTCCGCAGATCAAGCAGCCTTGGGATTAGCACGATTTCTTGCAGCTAACCGCTTACTATAGTCGTAAGGAGCCACTAAAATCATGAAATCTTTATCGCAAACATTCCGCTGGACGAGCAATCAGAGATGCTTTGGCATGCCCCTTTACGATATTTACTTTCCTACGCAGGCAGAGCAGGCGGAAAGCAAATCACTAAAGCAAGTTACAGCGACGGGAATTTTAGCAGTCGGGATTAGCGCCAAGGGTGTCATTGCTTTCGGGGTGCTTGCACGTGGAATTATCACGTTCGGAGTTGGCTCCCTCGGTGTCGTTAGCATTGGCGTCGGTAGCATCAGCTTGATTTTCGCCGCCGGCACGCTGGCTGTTGCACCATTTGCGTTTGGGGTCCAAGCAATTGGTGTCGTTGCTGGTGGTGTGTCTGCGTTCGGGTGGAAAGTTTTATTCTCCGTTGGATAAGCCAAACAGACATGGTGGGTGCAACCAATCTTTCCCAGCATTAAATCGTACAGGACAATACTTTAACTGACTTAAACCATTGCAAAAAGCCATTGTAAATAGAACACCCGCCTTACATTGCCTTGAGGGCCATTTGGCCCGGGTCAGTCCAGCGATGGTCGAAGGCCATAGTCAGCGGAAACCGGATCATTTCAACCCACCCACCCCGGCCGAACGGGCTAAGCGAAATTCAAGCCAGACCATCCTGTCGGGCCTCAGGGCCGAAGGGCATGAGCCCCGGCAGGAGATGAGGTTTTCGAAATGAAAATAATGGCTAAAAAACAACCCCGGGCATCAATTGCCACGGGGCTTGCGTGATTCAAGACATTCGTCTCAACCCGGTTCTCAATCGGCGGCGCGGTGGCCGTTATTGCGCCAGCTCTCTTCCGGCAGGCGGAACCAGGCCACGCGGTGCAGTGTCAAGCCACTTCGCACATGATTATCAATCATGATTTCATCAAACCCGCGGTTATCCGGCTTCAGCACAAACCGGCTTGATTCAAGGGCCAGCCGGCGGATCAGCGGCTTCTGCACATTCCACAAGACCACAAGCTGATCTACCGAATCTTTCCAGTATTCGTTCGGAATCACCTCACCCAGCTTCACGATGGTTCCCGGCGGCAGCCAGGGCGACATGCCCTTGTCGTCAATCTGAATCACCACCCGGCTGCGGCTGGAATTGCCTTGATGATCAGTGGTCTTCAGGGTCGTGGCCACTTCCGAATCGTCGGTCAGGTCATACGACGGGCGACTGACTTCACGCGTAAACTGCATGAAAACGCCGCTTGAAGTCAGGTCTTTGAAGCTGAAGCCGGTCTCGGTAAGAAAATCGAGCAGAATTTCGGCGGGAATGGTCACGCCGTTTTCATAGTTGTACCATGTGCGCACCGGCAGGCCCAGCCGACGGGCCAGTTCAGGGCCGCCGCGTTCGCCAAACCGCCTGATGCGTAATTGCTTGATACGTTCCGCCAGATCTTTCTTGCGGTTCACGATTTCAGGATCATTTTTCTGACGAGCCATAACGATATCCAGATTTATTTCAGCGGCGAGACTTTTTGATCAGGTTCGAAAAGTGCCGATCAGATTTCAGGTCAGGTGCCCTGACGATCCCTGGGCAAATGTCAATGCATTTTCAGTAGATATGGGGAACCTACCAAAAAAATTTCGTAAGAGCGAACAGCCGTTCCCGGAATCAACAGGGGGGAAGATTTTGCGCAGCATGAGGGCTGGACAATGATTAGATAAAGGAACAATTGATTTGCGGATTGTAACGAATAAGAAAATTCGAAAAAACGGAAGAAAACTCTTGAACCGCGATCGGAAAAACGATATAAATTTTCGTACCGCGGCGGTGATAACTGCTTCGACTCAGTTCTGGGTCAAATGCGGGAGTAGCTCAGGGGTAGAGCACCACGTTGCCAACGTGGGTGTCGTGGGTTCAAATCCCATCTCCCGCTTCCACGTACCAGTATTCAAGAAGGTTGCGTGGTCTGTGAAGGCCATGCAACTTTCTTTCGTTTCAGGGCTTTTTAGATGTCAAGTTCCGAGAGCACTGTCGTTTCCGAAGATCAGGCCGCATCGCTGCTGGAAGGCCGGAAGGTTGATTATTCAGCCAATATCAGCGAAGTTGGTCCCTGCCGCAAGAAGATCAAGATCACCATTCCTGAGAGCGAGATTGAGTTTCAATCCAAGCAGTCGATGGGCGAATTCCGCAAGGAAGCCCAGGTGCCTGGCTTCCGTCCGGG
>JBJTRR010001025.1:0-4104 GCA_046076185.1 bacterium
ACAGCAGCACGCCCAGCACCAGGGCCTGCCGCGTGGTGGGCAGGCGGTTGAGAAGGGTGTCAAAAAGCTGATCCCACAGCAGCATCCAGCCGACCAGAAACGGCACGAGATAGACGGACATCATGGCCGGGGCGATGGTGACAGCCTTGAGCAAAGGCCCAAAGAAGCGATAATTTTCACGGCCGCCGGGTGTCAGGTCGGGCTGAAAATAGAGCCAGAGGGCCAGCCCCGAAACGATTTGCAGCACCGTGCGCACACGGATTCGAGGCGTGAGCACGGGCCAGAGCATAAGCCCGGCCACGGTGAGCAGATGCACCGTGGTGTCAGGAAAAATGCCGACGAGCTTTGAATATTCGGGCATCATGCCCAGCCGCTGACTGGGCGGGAAGATATTGCCCCACATCACCCAGAACGGAATTTGCAGAACCACCGAAACCAGCGGGCCGATGGTGGCCCAGATATTTTTTACGCGAACCAGGCCAACGGCCGCGAAGGCCACGCCAAAAACAATGCAGGGCGGCCGGGCATTGGCGGCCAGGGCCAGCGGCAAGCCACAGCAGAGAAAATAGTTGCGTGCGCGTTTTTCGGCACCGGCGTTGTGGTTATCAAGCGCGATCATCCAGAGGTCGATGAAAAGCAGAATGTTCATCACCATGAACGTTTCAGCCATGGCACAAATGGAAGTGATTGCCATATAGGGCATTACAAAAAAAGTGAGCATATTCGCGCCGGCAAATTTCAGGCCCATGCGTCGGCCGATGCGATACCACAGGCCTGAGGCGGCGATCATGCAGAAGGTGCTGAAGAGGCGGATGGCGGCGTCTTGGTTACCAAAAAGCCTGATCCAGCATTCAAGCGAAATGTAATAGCTTGGCCCAACGGAACTTACAGCCTTGACCGATTCAGCCAGCGGGGCAAGAAATCCTGATTCGGAATATTGGCGGGCGAGCGGCAGATAGAACGATTCGTCGATCATGGCGGCGTGGTTCAGCATGCCGCAGGCGACAAGCAGAAGCAGAAACGCGATGCCGGCAAAGAAGGGCCAGGCCTCAAAAAACGCTTCTTTCCGCACTTGAACCGCCATGAAAAGCCGGCCCCGTGACCGCCTCAGAGCCGAAACTGTGACCGCCGGATCAGGGTTCGAATAAATTTGTTCCGGAAACATTCGACTGGGTTTTCCTGATCTGATCTGGATACCTGCCAATCATACCACGAAATCTGGCTATCTACCTGAGTTTAGTACACAAACCGCTGCGCCGGGCCAGCCATTTTCGTTTTGCGAAAAAGCATAATCGCCAGCATGTTCATACGAAACAAAACGGCAATATGTGACGATGGTATTGGGTATGAACTTTTCTGCGGTGGACATGAGCCGCCGGGTTCGGCAAACATACAACACCTGTCATTCAATTTTTTTCAGCGAGAAGCGAGAGCAAGGGCCACGATACGGGTCAGAAAAACGGATTGGACTATAATTCAAAGCATTACTATATAATGACTTATATCCAATCGACCAAGAATGACCGCTTTTCTTTCTTTGACATTGCAGCAAATGACACGCTGGAGCTAAAGCCAGAATTTATTATCACGCGGCCGATTTGTTAAACATTTAAGCCATCCAGATTTTGCCTGGCCATGCCTTCTGGCCGTACTTGAGACAAGCCAGGTTAACCCGTGAAATCAAGGCCCGTCAGCGTTCCGGTCGAGTTCGAGAAGCGATCTGTTTCGATGCCGAGACGCTGAAGCATGCTCAGGTAGAGGTTGCAGAGGGGCGGTGGCTTTCGGGGGTCGAAAGCCAGGTGCTGACCATGGCGAAAGCCTCCGCCGGCGACCAGCACAGGCAGGTTGCGAACCGAGTGGCTGCTGGCATCGCCCAGGTTGCTGCCCAGAAAGACCGTGGTGCTGCCCAGCAGGTCGGATGTCTCTTCGCGGCTTTGCCTGAGCCTGGCCAGAAATTCACCCACGGTCTTCATGGTTTCCGCTTCGATGATCTTGAGCTGGTTCAGCTTGCCAGGGTCTTTGCCGTGGTGCGAAAGGTCGTGGTGGCCCAGCGAAACGCCTGGAATTGGCGGGGCGTTGGTCGAACCAGTCAGCATAATGGTGACAAGCCGGGTCGAATCCGTTTGAAGGGCCAGGTGCGTGAGGTCGAACATGAGCCGGGCCCGGCCCAGCAAGTCAGAGGCATTGGCAATGTCTTTGGGCGGCTCGACATTCACCTTGGGCTTGGGCGTCCTGGTCCACGATTCGTCGCGTGCCATTCGCTGTTCAAGCTCACGGACGCTTGTCAGGTATTCGTCAAGCCGGCATCGGTCTCCCGAATCAAGTTCCCCGCGCAGGCCCGATGCCTGCCCGCGAAGGTCGTCGAGAATGCTGCGGCCGTCTTCCAGCCGGCGGATTTGCGATTGCACTTCGCCACGGCTGCCGTCGAGGAAGAGCCGGGCAAAAACCCGCGATGGGGAATTGTCGGCCGGAATCTGGGCGCCGGTTCGTGTCCACGCCAGGCCAAGGCCTTCACACGAAAGGTTCAGGCTGGCGAAGCGGGTTTCGCCGCCGATGAACTGAGCGGCATATTGATCAAGCGAGATGGAATTGCGAAAGCCCGGGCGGCCCGCACCCTCAGCACCAGTCAGAAAACTGGCTGTGGCCTGATGGGCAAAACCGGGGCTGTTGCCCGCATGGGCCAGGCCCGAAATAATGGTGAATTCGCGGCGATGCTGTTCAATAAGTTGCAGATAGGGCGTCAGACGATAGTCGGAACCCGGCTGATCAGGAAAAAGATTCGGAGCATAAAACCCAAGCGGGGCACAAATGCAAACCATGCGCCGCCGGGGCTTCAGGGCCCGGGCCAGTGCTCCGGTCGGCTGAAATGCATCAAGACAGGGCAGGGCGAGCGAAACACCTGTGGATTTCAGCCAGCGTCGTCGTGATAGTTTCATCGGTCGTCCACCCCTTCTGTATCCATCGCGGCCTGGCTCAAGCCCAACAGGCTTATTTTACACTTGACCAGGTGTTTTTCTTACTTCTGTAGTTGCGAGACTTCCATCTCCTGATTCTGCAGAAAGATCGGGCTTCTGACAACTTCATGAATCAGCGACCGGAATCCGTAATTCCTGTCGCGAATCTGCGAAATGATCCCGTCAATCCGGGCCCGGTCAGCCAGTTTCGGCTCGCTGCCTGTGGCATAGGCCAGTAGCTTGCCGGCAAGCGACCGGGCCAGTTGATCCTTATCTGCCAGCAACAATTGCTTGTATTCACCAATATCACGGAATTGGCGGCCGTCCAGAAGGGCATCGCCGGGGCTAACGGCCAGGCCGTTGCGATAACGCATGCGGCGGCCATCGACAACCGCCGGATCGCCCGCGCCAATGCTGCGATAGCGGTCGCGCCAGCCGCCGATCACGTCGTAGCTTTCCAGGGCAAAGCCAGGCGGATCAATCAGCGCATGGCAGCTTGCGCATTCCATTTTTTCTCGGTGTTTGGCCAACTGTTCGCGAATGGTTGTGGCTCCACGAATGTCAGGCTCAACGGCTTCTATGTCAATGGTCGGCTTGGGCGGCGGCGTGCCCAGAATACGATCAAGCACCCACGAACCACGCAGCACGGGCGATGTGGTTGTGCCATTGGCCGTCACTTTCAGGATACTGGCCATCGTGAGCAGGCCACCCCGCCGGCCGTCGGGCGGCAGCGGCACCTTGCGGAACGCCAGACCATCGACACCTGTAATGGAATAATGTTCGGCCAGCCGGCCGTTGATCATTGCAAAGTCCGATGCTACGAAGTTTGTCAGACTCAGGTCGTTCCTGAGAATCTCGTTAAAGAACAGCAGCGGTTCCTGCACGCATGAATCTTTGAGGATGTCGTCGAATTCCGGGTATAGCATCGGGTCGGGCATTGTCGCATCGATGGCACCAAGACCCAGCCACTGGCCTGCAAAATTCTCGGTGAAAGCCGCTGACCTTGCATCGGCCAGCAGTCGCTCAACCTGCCCGCGAAGCGTCTCGGGCTCGTGCAGCCTGCCCTTTTCAGCCAGGGCAAAAAGTTCGTCGTCGGGCATCGAACTCCACAGGAAGTAAGATAGCCTTGAGGCCAGGGCATAATCGTCTT
>JBJTRR010001026.1:0-1304 GCA_046076185.1 bacterium
AAGCGTTCGGGCGTCGGTCGCCGAGTAATCTGTCGACCAACTATCCCAGACACGCCGCATCCTGATCACACCCTGGTCGTCGTCACCTACAAACCTTCGGCCAAGGCCCGTTACAAAAGGAAACTGGGAATCGGGGCGATAATCACTTGTCAAAGGTGGCATGCGGCCTTCATGCCCGAAACCCATCAGCCAGTTTTCCGCTGTTGTGACTTGTGTCGGGGCATATGGTGGGCTCCCGGATGGGGCGATCGAATTTCCGCCTGTGGTTGTGGCAAAATAGCCAAGATCAACATACGACTGAATCTGCGGCGAAGGATCAAAAATCTTGACGTCGAATGATCGCACATTTGTCGCAATCAGCTCGTCTTCCCAGGTTGTCTGCCAGAAACCGATCATGTTTTGCAGAAAGTAGGATCCGTTGCCTGCATTGTCGTTCCAAGGCTGTGGCTTGACCCGAATCTGGAGTCCGGTCGAGGGGTCATAATCCATCATTCCGGGCAGCCAGCCAGAACTCTGGCCCGGATAGCTGCTCGTGTTGGATGGGCTCAGGCCAAAAGCCTGCATGCCCCGCTGGAGTTGATAAGGAACTTGTGAGATGGCCACATTAAGCTGGGAATCAAGCCGTTTGAGAGGGTCCACCCAATAGGGTGAAAGCTGCTCTCGCCACGTGGGGAAGCCCCACCAAGTCTGCAGAAAACCTGACTGATTATTCACCAATGGAATATTGCCGCCGGGCATGGTGGTCGGGTCGCCGGGCGTGGCCAGATTGTCTTCCGACGAATTTTCCAGCGGGTTGTGGTTCCAGTAAGGCAAGAAATATGAGGCCGGGGCTGCATAGCTTGAATCTAGCCGGCGGTTGGGCGGTTCCATGGCTATACCGTGAATGGAACCATAAACTTCCATGTTGGAAACCAGGGGAATCTTGCCGCTGGCCGTCCTGGAGTAGGCATTCGGATAAATGTAAGGAAAGGCGAATGTGTCATAGCCGTTATTCGGGTCGTTAAAAACAGGAAAAAGGTAGCTTGAAAGCGGCATCTGGTTCGGTATGATCACCGCTTCCGAGATTTGCACACTGAAAGGTGTCGTCACGCGTTTCGACGCATTGGCCAGCAGGTTCGGATAAGTGGCACTTTCAAAATCGTTGATCTGGTTGTCAAAATTGCCATTCGAATTGGCTACCTGCGAGCCCATAAAGTCGTCGGGCGTGCCGTCAGGATACGGCAGAATGTTGGCCAGAGTCTGTGCCCCGGTTGCTGGGTCTGTCTGGTAAAGTGCCGTGTAATAATCGTTCGTGAATCGCGGCT
>JBJTRR010001027.1:0-2811 GCA_046076185.1 bacterium
CTGCTCCAGCCCGGCCCGCAGCCCAGATCAAGCACCCGTGGCCCGAATGGTCTCTGGTTAATGATCTCGCTGACAGCCGCCCAGTAATGCAGAAAAAAATGCGAGACAAAGCCTTTATTTCGCAGATGGTCGCGGAAATCAGGCCCGTAAATTTCAACAGCCTTCCGCACAAAATTCTGCTCGTTTTCAATGGTTCCGGCCATTTGCCTGCCTCGCTGCCTGCCCTCGTTCACCGCTTACTCGAATGACCAAAACACCTGCCGATTTGCCGTAAGGCCGGTTCCCAGTGTATGATGACCACAACGGTGGCGATTTTGTTCGACCCCACAGACATACTAAGCCAGTCAGCAGCGGATCACAACACGAAAATGGACGCACCAGAGACCACCGGCCCCTATTCTTCCGAAGTTCAGCCTGCTCCTTCAGGCCTCAGGGGTATCCGCAATATCGGTATCATCGCCCACATCGACGCAGGCAAGACCACCACCACCGAACGTATTCTTTATTACACCCGTACGATCCACAAAATGGGCGATGTGGATACTGGCAGCACCACCACCGACTATCTGCCTGAGGAACGCGAACGCGGCATTACCATTATTGCCGCCGCAATTACCTGCAAATGGAAGGATTACACCGTCAATATCATTGATACGCCCGGGCACGTTGACTTCACGGCCGAAGTCGAGCGAAGCCTGCGTGTGCTTGACGGTGCCGTCGTGGTTTTTTCAGCCGTTGAAGGTGTTGAAGCCCAGAGCGAAACCGTCTGGCGGCAGGCCACCAAATACAGCGTGCCCCGCATCTGCTTTATTAACAAGATGGACAGGATTGGTGCGGAATACGAGCGGGTTTTTGAGGAGATCCGCGAACGACTGGAGTCGAACCCCGTGCCGGTTGTCATGCCAATCGGGGCCGGCCCGGAAGGCAGCATGGGCGAATTTCGCGGGCTGGTTGACCTGATCCGCATGAAAGCCTTTTATTCGCACTACTCTGACATGGGCGAAAAGGTCGAGGAAGGCCCGATTCCCGAAGATGTTCAGATCGACGCCGAACTGTGGCGAGAACGGCTGCTGAATGCCCTGAGCGAAGCCGACGAAACCTTCACGGAAGCCTATATGGCCCATCTGGAAGGGGCTGAACTGCCCGAACAGGCCATTCACGATGCCCTTCGCCGGGCCACCGTTGCTGCCAGAATTCAGCCGGTGCTGTGTGGCTCAAGCTTCAAATATGTCGGTGTACAGCGGCTTTTAGACGGTGTTTTACAATATCTGCCCAGCCCTCTCGATAGACCGCCCGTCGCTGGAATTCACCCGAAAAAAGGTACCGAAAGCAGCCGCAAACCCGACGCTGGGGAACCGTTCTGCGGGCTTGTTTTCAAGATCACCAGCGACCAGCACGGTGATTTGTCGTTTGTCAGAATCTATTCCGGCAAACTCAAAACAAGTGACCGGCCGATGAACCCCGGCCGCGACAAAAAAGAAGTCTGTTCCAGGCTTTATCATATTGCGGCCGACGAGCGAGTGAAGATCGAAGAAGCCTCGGCCGGCGACATTGTGGGTGTGGTTGGCCTGAAGGAAGCCCGCACCGGCGACACCCTTTGTGATGGCACGCACCCGATTTTGCTGGAACAGATTGAATTTCCTGAAACGGTGATGAGCATGTCGATTGAGCCCGTGAGCTCGGCCGACAAGGGCAAGCTGGCTGAAACACTGGCCAGCCTTGCCAGAGAAGACCCGACATTCGTCTATAAGGTGAATGAAGAAACAGGCCAGACAATTATTTCGGGTATGGGTGAACTGCACCTTGAAATCCTGAAAAATCGGATGATTCGCGACTTCAACATGAAGGTGCATGTGGGTCGGCCGCGGGTAAGCTATCGCGAAACGATTAAAAAAGGTGTCAAAAAGATCACGGGTTCGTGTGTTCGCACAGCCGGAAATCAGGAACTTTTCGCGAAAGTCACCATTGATATCGAGCCTGAGGCCCAGCCCAAGGGTGCCCCCACGGTGAAATTTATCAACCGCTGCAAGCCCGGCGACATCCCGGCCGAATTCATTCCGGCCATTGAGCAGACCCTGCGGGAAGAGGCGAAATCTGGCGGCAAGACAGGGTATCCGCTGGTTGACCTGAAAATTACGCTTGTCGATGGCCAGTTTGATAAAGAAACTTCGACAGACGTCGCATTCAGGTTCGCCTCGGTTGATGCCTTCAACAAATCCCTGGAAGAAGCCGGCCCGGTGCTGCTTGAGCCGATCATGAAAATTGAGGTGGTGACACCCGAAGAGAGCCTGGGCAACATCACTGCCGACCTCACCGCGCGCCGGGCGATGATCACCGGCACCAACCAGCGAGGCCGGTTGCAGGTCATTGAAGCCGAAGCGCCGCTTGAGAAGATGTTCGGCTATTCGACGGCTGTCAGGTCGCTTTCGCAGGGCCGGGCCAGCTATTCGATGGAGCCGCTGCATTATGCCGCAGCCCCCGACAGTATGCTTGAAGCGATTCTGGGGTCGTGACTCTGAAGAAATGCAATTGCAACGGGTGCCACTCGCCTGGCTTGAAAAGGCATAAGCATGGTCTTATGAATATGGGATGAGTGGCTATTATTTCTGGGGGCTCTTAAGTTCAGGATTTTTCCTTTCGGCCATTCCGGCACTGGTGCATCAGCTTCTGGTGATTGGCCGGCGGAAACGGCTGAAAAGCCTGGGCGTGCTGGCCGAGCCGGCCACGCAAAGCATCTCGCTGAACCAGATCTTTTCGTCGTTTTTTGCGGTTTATTCATTTTTTCTCTTTGGCCTGGTGGCCGAAACGCCC
>JBJTRR010001028.1:0-6656 GCA_046076185.1 bacterium
ATCTTTGGTTCGGGCAACACGCCGGGGCTGGTGATGACGGGTTCGTCGCTCACCGCCATGGATATCACCGTCAACAGCAATATGAATGTGGCGGGGCTCAATCTCACCGCAACGGTGTGCAGTTCCTTTACAACTCGGCCGGGAATCAGTTTCAGATTGCCACGGGGAATGTCTCTGTCAGTGGTACGGGATTTTATTTCGACGGTTTATTCGGATCGGGTACGGGTGCAAATGCCACTCCAGGGCTGACAATGTCGGGTTCGAACCTGACAGGTCTTGATATTACAGTTTCGAGCCTGATCAATCTCGATGGAATGACACTGACAGTTGACAATCTTCAGTTTATTTATGAGAACAATGCCAACTCGAATTACAATGGCGATTTTCTGATTAATACAGGCACTGTGACGATTGCTACATCAGCGAAAGACACATTCTTTGAAGCACAATTCGGCAACGCCTCTGTATCTCTGCCAGGGCTGGTGATTCATAACGGCGAACTGTCAAGCCTTTACACTGTGATTACATCGACCATCAATGCCCAGAATCTGGTTTTTAATGCCAACGGGCTTGTGTTTGATTATCAGGGGGCAACCCAGAATTTTGAAATTGCCAGCGGATCCGTTTCGATCTCAAGCGGCGATATCCAGTTTGCCAGCGCATCGTTTGGCGTTTCCGGAAACCCGGGTCTGGAGATCAATAATGGCGTGCTCACGCAACTCAATGTCACAATCAATTCCAGCATGAATGTGCAGGACCTGAGCCTGGACATAAAGTCCATGCAATTGATTTATTACGCAGTTGCTGGCCAGACATTTGGGAATTTTGAAATAGCAGCAGGCGGGTCTGTCAGCCTGACGACAGGCAGTTCTGCCGCTCCGCTTTCATTCAGTGGGCTATTTGGCACAAATTCAAATGGCACAAACCTGCCAGGGCTGGTGATCAATAATGGTGACTTACAATCGTTTTATATCGGAATCAATTCAAATATTTCAGCGGCCGGGCTGGTGATTTCCACCACAGGCCTGACATTTTCTTACAACTCGTCCGGTAACACATTCCAGATTCCCGGGGGCTCCATCTCGGTTGTCAGCAGTAGTGGCGACTTCAATTTTAATGGTACGTTTGGAAGCACACTTTCAAATGGAACAAGCGTGCCGGGGCTGGTGGTTTCCAATGGTTTTCTTGATGAGCTTAACACTGTTGTCACAAGCAAGCTGGTAGCGGGCGGCCTGACATTTGCACTTAATAACCTGAATTTTTATTACAACAGCAGCGGCAACCAATTTGAAATAGACAGCGGTAATATCTCGTTCAATACCAACGAAGGTTTCTCGTTCAGCGCCAATTTTGGCCTGCCCAACCCGGCCAACACGTCGCAGATGCTGCCGGGGCTGGTGGTTTCAGGCGGCAGTTTTACAGAATTCAGTGCCGCACTTTACGCCAGTTTCACCGTGGCCGGCCTTGTCATCAATGTTGATGATATGGCAATGGTTTACAATTCCAGCCAGTTTGAAATGTATGGCACTGTGACGGTTAATACGACGGATGTCAACTTTCAGGGTATCATAGGCCAGCCAACAGTATCGCCACCGGTTTACGGGCTTGTGATTGACAATGGTAACCTGGAATCGCTGGCCATCACGATCAACAGTAATGTCTCTTTCAGCGATCTTTCCATGCAGGCTCAGGGTCTTTCATTCAATTATGATTCCAGCCCCGAGAGTTTCTCGCTTTATGGCAATGTCAGCATCAGCGTTGATGGTGTGAACCTGACAGGCCTGCTGGGCAATGCAACTCTGCCAGGTCTTTCACTTGTGAATGGTCAGCTCGAAACACTGAATCTCGGTGTGACGACCGATTTCACGCTTTTTGGCCTGAATTGCAATATTAACGATCTGACATTTATTTATGAAGCTTCGTCATCGACCTACATTATGTATGGTGCGCTGAGCGTTTCGATTGCCGATGGCTCATCGACCCAGAAGATTTCTGCAACGATGGGTACACAGTCAAACCCAGGGCTGACGATCGTCGGATCAACCGTCACAGAAATTAACATGTCGCTGAACGCCGACTTCACGGTTGACGGATTCAGTTTTGACGTTGTTGATGCAGGAATCATGTATCAGGCGAGCGATGATACTTATCAGATCTATGGTACATTCACGCTTTCCGACGTATTTTCAGCCAGTGTTCAGCTTGGCACACAGGCCAATCCAGGAATTATTGTCAGTAATTCCGTTTTTATTGTCAATGAAATTGCCATTTCGCTTGATAATGTGGCGATTGGTGCGTTCACACTGAATTATGTGGATCTCAGCTATGATTCCAGCGGCAACGAGTGGCAGGGTGCAGCGGCCGTGACATTCCCGACAGGCTGGCAGATTGGCGCGTCGATGACATTTATCAATGGCAATCTCGACGACATCAGTCTGTTCTATAGTGCAGGCAAGTCGCAGGGTATCGCCATTCCCGACACCGGCATTTTTGTGACTTATATTGAAGCAAGCCTGCAGAATCTCGACGACCCTGTGAGCATTATTGTCTCGGGCTCGATCGTTGGCGATTTCGGCGGACAGATCTCGATTGGTGGCGTAACCTGCCGGATTTTCACGGCCATGGGTTCGTTCTCGGCTGATGGCCAGCAGCTTTCCATTTCGGGCGATTATTATCTGGGTGCCTATCAGTCAAATAACAGTAACCCTCTTACAGGCTGGACAGGGATTCTGGGTTCGGGTTCAGCCTCTGTTGACCTGAACTGGTCGGCCGGCACATATACAGCCAGCATGAGCTGTTCGCTTTACGGGGGGATTTTTGTCATTTCGGCTGAAATGGCATTTAATGATGAAGGTGATCTGGGGCTGATTGCCACGGCCACGGTAGAAGTACCCAGCGAAGTGCCCTTTATTGGCGGCACCAAGCTTGGTTCGATGAGCTTTGCATTCATTTACACGGCCAGCTCGAATTCAGGTCTGGTGGCGGCATGGACAACAATTAACTGCGGTATTAATATCACCACTGGCTTCCAATATAATTTCAGTTCCGGTTCATCCGGCAGTTTTGCGCTAATTGGTGCCGGTGGTGTCAACAACATTGAAAACGATTTCAATTCCATCACTTCGCCTGACAATTCCGTTCCACCCACTTATATTTATTCATACTCAGTTACAGTGCCTTCCGGCAGTGGTTCCAATGGCGTCTCAGTCCAGGCGATCTGGCCCTCGAATTCAGGCACGCAGACCATTGCCGTTTCCGGGCCAAATGACAACGGAACCTACTACACTTACACGACCAGTTCAAACACAGTTCCAAGCACCATTGAATTTCTGACGGCCTACACCACGCCGACATCGCAGTCGGCTCTTTACAGTGGCTCGTCCACCAGTACGTCCGTGCTACTGACGCCAGGAACCTATAATTTCCAGATTCAAAGCAGCTACGAATTCTCAAGCACAAGCTGCGTGACGTGGTCGAACCAGCTTTACTACGAGTCGCCTAATATCACGGTCGGCAGTGTTCCCGCAAAGGCCCTGGCATTTGTACCCAATCTGACAGGTTTTGCGGCTGGTGCGCTGGCTCCAAATACAACTGTCACGCTTTACATCGATATTGATAATTCCGGCTATAACGGCAAATCATCAGGCACTTTTGCCTACAGCGTGAGCAACACCACAACCGGCGGCACATTGCTGAATGTGCCTTCGCTCGACCTTTCAAGCTATGCTCCCGGCGTGCCGCTTTATATTTATGCTGTGATTAACGATGGTACCAATACGGCCGTGACATCAGCCTATTCGGCGGCTGTCGTGCCCGTACCCAACCTGATCGGCAACGTGATTGATCAGTTCGGGAATCCGCTTTCCGGCATCAGGATGTTTCTTGATCTGAATAATAACCAGATGTACGACTCGCCGGTTTATGCCTCAAACGGCACGATGACAAGCCCGGGCGAGCCAACGGTTACGACAAATTCCAATGGCAGTTATTATTTCAATGGCCTTGAAAGTTATTCCAGCACCGATATCGGATATCCGAATTTCCGTGTCATGGCCCTGATGCCGTCGCCATCGTTCACGCCAATCACGCCGGCCAATGCCACCGTGGGATTTACGCTGAATGATTCGGCAACCAGTTCCAATTCGACTGTTGAATCGGTTGTGGCCAATTTTACGATCAACCGACTGGCATCCATCAGCGGTTCAATATATAGCGATCTTTTGCAGACCGGTGTTTATAACGCTTCCGACCCGGCTCTTTCGGGAGCAACGGTTTACCTTGATATCAACAACAATGGCCAGTATGACACTGGTGAAATGACCTGCGAAACAGGCCCATCAGGCACTTTCGGGTTTTTTGACCTGACGCCCGGCAATTACACGATGGGCATAATCACTTCGTCCACTTCGGGCAACACCACCATACAGAATTATCTGGTGACCCAGCCTTCCAGCGGCACATACAGCGTGCCGATCACAAGCGATGCCCAGCAACTGGTGAATTACACCTTTGGCGTAATATCTCTTGCAAATGTCAGTGGCACGGTTTATTCGCAGCCCACATCCAGTTCAATTGCCTCGCCCCTGGCAAACAGCATCGTTCAGATCTCCACACCAAACAAGTCGGCTTCGGTGCCGAATTATTCGAATTTTACTAATTCCAATAAATTAAATCTCAATAGTGCGGTGGTCACCAGCAGCGGGAGCCTGTCGCTGGTGAGTTCGACAAGTTCCTGTTCCACCTCCTCTGCATGGTATTCCAATGCCATACCGCTCACAGGTGGATTTGAGTCTGTTTTTCAATGGTCGTTGACGAATACGTCGAATGCAGCGGGAGGAATGGCTTTTGTCCTGCAGAATGGCGGGACATCGGCCAAGGGTGCGAATCCATATGGTTATTCCGGGCTCACCAAAAGTCTGGGAGTGATTTTCAACCCGGCCGGGAACCAGATACTGATTGAAACGGGTGGCAACACAACGTCAGGATCGGCTCTGGCAAGCCTGACTGGCAACCAGCTCGGATTTAATCTGGCAAGTGGGTCGATTTATACGGCCCGGATTACGTTCACGCCGCTGAATAACAGCGGTCTGGGGAATCTTAGCGTTTATCTGAGCGGCGATAGTTCCGGCGGCCTGACACCAGCCCTGACAACACAGGTGAATTTGACGTCAGTGCTTTCACTTGGCAGTTCGGGCACGGCATATATGGGCTTTACTGGTGGAACAACGGGCACGGGGCTGACGGCGCAGGTTTCAAGCTGGTCGGCCACGGCTCTAAACTCGATTATTACGACATCTGACAGTTCAGGGAATTACAATTTTACCGGCCTGATGCCACTGGCGAATTACACAATCAGCCAGTTGCCGCCGGCGAATTATGTGCAGGCCAGCCCGATTCAGACGGTTGGCATTTACAGCCAGACGAAGCTGGCTGCGATTCCGGCCAACGTCTCGGCAAGCGTGACGGGCGATTTCAATGCTGATGGCATACCGGATATTGCCTTTGCCTCTTCGCTCAATACCGGAAAGTCGTATCAGGTTAATTATGCCTATGGTCAGGGCAACGGCACTTTCGGGCCGCTGAAAACCGTGAATCTACCGGTCCCTTCCACCGCCCCTGCTCTGGCTGTGCCGGGCGCTGGATCGGTTTCATTTGACGCGTTTCTGGCTGCGGGCACTTTTGGTTCTACCGCACGCGACTCTATCTGTTATACGGCCGTGGCAGCAACGGGTGGTGTTGTGATGGTGGTTTATGACATCGATACAAATACCATTCTGAATTTGATTCAGGTGGGTTCTTCTGGCAGCAGTTATGCACCGACGGGTGTCACCGTTGGTGCAGGTTATAAGGGCACGATTAATAATATTGCAGTGGGCGACCTGAATAACGATGGTTTTTCTGATATTGCCGTATCAACATATGGCGGCATTTTCACGCTGGTTTCGCTTCAGAATATTCAGAATGCGACAAACTGGGTTGTGAACCCGACGGCTCTGGCTAATCCTCTGGGCGTACCAACGCTGCTTTATGCCAACGGAACTACTGGAAACACCAATGGCGTTGCATTTAATGCGGGTGTCACGATAGCCGATTTCAATCAGGACGGAATTGAGGATCTAGCCAGCATCGGCGTGCAGTATATTCCGCAGGTCTCTGAGGGTAAGACCACGACGATTTCGTGGTCGAGTATGACGGTGGCCACGACTTTGCAGCTTGCCTATGGCCAGTATGCCACGGGTGTGAACTATAGCGTTCAATCGCAGGTGCTCTACCAGATTTATTCCGAGAGCGATATTGACCAGTATTTCTCTTCAAATTCATCAGAACCTACTTTTGCCCTGCCATTTGGCATCACGGCCGGCGATGTAACCGGCGACGGCGTGCCTGACATAGCCCTGAATGGTTACATGGATAACCTGATGCCGGCCGCTTTCCTGATTCAGCAGCTTTATGGTAATCTTACAACAGTAGGCGTTATTGAAATTCCGAATGGCAAATCTTTTAACATCGTGAACACATTTGGCGATGATGTTGTCATTCCCGGCAGCACCGCTCTCCCTGCACAGATTATTGCCGGCGATTTCAATCTTGACGGATATATTGATGTAGCAGCCATTGATCCGAATTTTGGGCAACTGATGCTGGTGACAACCAGT
>JBJTRR010001029.1:0-5781 GCA_046076185.1 bacterium
AGGCCCAGCGACATATAAAGCGGGCTCATCCACTCGGCGTCGCGGCGGGCCAGATAGTCGTTCACCGTAACGACATGCACGCCCTTGCCTTCCAGTGCGTTCAAATAGGCCGGCAGTGTGGCAACCAGGGTTTTGCCTTCACCAGTCACCATTTCTGCAATGTTGCCGCCGTGCAGCACCATGCCACCAATGTGCTGAACGTCGTAATGACGCATGTTCAGGAAGCGGCGGCCGGCCTCTCGGCAGACGGCGAAGGCTTCGGGCAGAATGTCGTCAAGTGTCTGGCCGCTGGCCAGCCGGCGGCGAAATTCCGTTGTTTTTTCTTTCAGCTCGACGTCGGATAGAGCCTGAATTTTTGGCTCCATCTCGTTAATGATCGCCACCGTGGCGCGATGCTTGCGGATGACCCGCTCGTTCGAGTTGCCCACCAGCCGCACAAGGCCACCTGAAAGTAATTCCGTGAAAGCACTTGCCGCGTCTGTCGTTTTGTCCCACAGGGCCGTCAGAAAATCCATGGTCAGCTCTGAACTCCAACAGTACGAATCTGTTTATCAGGCTTGATCTTGACGCAAAGCCGCCTTATCGTCAAGGTGAGCGCAGGTCGCCTGATCGTTAAATTGAGAAAAATCATTGATTTCCAAGCTGGTCAAGCCAATCTTCATCGACCACGGCCACGCCCAGAGCCCGCGCTTTTTCAAGCTTCGAGCCCGCTTCGGCACCGGCCAGCACAAAATCTGTTTTCTTCGAAACCGAGCCCGAAGTTTTTCCGCCCAATCGCTTGATCAATTCCTCTGCCTCGTGACGGGCCCGGCGCGGCAGGGTGCCCGTAAGCACCACCGTCTTGCCGGCCAGGGGCAGCCCGGCCGTTTCACGTTTGGCCACGGGCGACGGGTTCACGCCGGCCAGAGCCAGCTCGGCCAGCAGTGTTTTGGTGCTCTCTCGGCTGAAAAAGTCGTGGATCGAGGCCGCCACCACCGCGCCCACTTCGCTAGTTGTCTCAAGGGTGGCCAGGTCGGCCGCCTGCACCGCTTCCAGCGTGCCGAATCGTTCGGCCAGCACTTCGCTCAGACGCTCGCCCACATGCCGAATATTCAGGGCCGTCAAAAATCGGTCGAGCGGCTTATTTTTGCTCGCCTCAATGGCTTTCACCAGGTTTTCGGCCGACTTTTCACCCATCCGTTCAAGGCTGGCAACTTCTTCAACAGTCAGGTGATACAAATCAGCCGGGCTTGAGACCATGCCCTGGTCAACCAGTTGGTCGATAACCTTTTCGCCCAGGCCGTCAATCTCCATGCACGCCCGACCTGCCCAATAAGCCAGCCACGTTTTCAGCTGGCCTGTGCAGCCGGCCCGGCCGCCTGTGCAGCGCAAGTCAACCTCGCCAGGCACCTGCTCAAGTTTTGAGCCGCACACCGGGCAGATTTCGGGCCGTTCGATTGTGGTTTCGTCGCCCGTGCGCGATGAGGCCTCGACCCTTAGCACCTGCGGAATGATCTCGCCGGCCTTTTGAATGACGACACGGTCGCCGACACGAATATCTTTTCGCTCAATTTCATCAAAATTGTGCAGGCTGGCCCGCTGAACCGTGGTGCCGGCCAGCAGAACCGGCTCAAGTTCGGCCACGGGGGTAACTTTGCCCGTTTTGCCCACCTGAAAGGTGACGCTCAGAAGCTTTGTCACTGCCTCTTCCGCCTCGTATTTGTAGGCGATCGCCCAGCGAGGAGCCTTTGACGTGTAGCCCAGAATTTCACGATGGTCAAAGCGGTTGACCTTGATCACCAGGCCATCGATGGGGAAGTCGAGGGTTGTTCGCTTTTTATCCCACAGGGCCGCATATTCCAGAATTTCATCGATATTTTTGCACACCCGCCAATGCGGGCTGATGGGCACACCCCAGCTTTTGAAGAGTTCAAAGGTGCGTGAAAAGCGGTCGGGGATGTGGTCTTTTTTGACAAAGCCCAGCGTGTGTGCTTCAAAATGCAGGTGCCGCTGGGCACACTGACGACTGTCAAGCAGCTTGAGCGAGCCGGCAGTGGAATTGCGAGGGTTGGCCAAGGCCAATTCGCCCCTGGCCAGCCGAATTTTGTTGAGCCGCTGCATTTCGGCAAATGTCATATAGACTTCGCCGCGAATTTCAATCTGTGCCGGTGGTTTGTGATCGGCCTTTTCAGCGTCGAGTTCCAGCGGAATATCGCGCACAGTTCGCAGGTTGGCGGTGATGTCGTCGCCGGTTTCGCCATTCCCGCGTGAGAGGCCGCGCGAAAGCCGCCCGTTTTCATAAAGCAGGTTGGCCGAGACGCCATCGACCTTCAGCTCGACGGTGAATTCCACCACTTCGCGGGCAGGCAAAAGGCGATGGACGCGATCAACCCATTCCTGAATTTCCTGTGGGCTATAGGAGTTATCAATGGAAAGCATGGGCTGCAGGTGGCGAAAGCTCTGAAAGCCATCAAGCGGCTCGCCGCCCACGCGTTGGCTGGGGCTGTTGGGGTCGGCCAGCGAGGGGTGATTTTTTTCAAGATCGACCAGCCGGGCCATGAGCGAGTCAAATTCGCGGTCGGAAATAACGGGCTGGGCTTCGACATAATAGCGGCGGTTATGCTCATCAAGCTCGCGCCGAAGGCGTTGCACTTCACGCACGATGTCGTCAGGCGGTTGGTTCGTGGCGTCAAACAAGTCTCGCTGTTCCGACCGATCCATGCTGGTTTGCTCCGCCCGATGGGGCTGTGCCCGGCGATGAGAATGCCGCAACAATTCGGGCCTGAACAGATTACCAATTTTGCACGTCGTCGGAAAAGGCTGGAGATGAAAGATGCATTGAGGCTTGAGGCGAGGCTGACGATTGATTGGTGCATGGCATCAGAGTTCGAATTCAAAGCATCAAACATTTATGGATAAAGTGTTTCGCTGAATGGCTTGTGTATTTTTCGCTGTTTCGGTGTTGCCTTTGCTGATCAAGTGATCAAAATATGCCGGTTTTTTGAGTCAACATGATTGGCCAAGATGAATTTGCATTGTTTGTCCTAGGACAGTTTCAAGTAGAAAAAGCGATGCAATTCCTGCCAGGCCATATTGATTTGACAACTTCATGAATCATATTCCCAATCGGTCCATCTCTCTATGGGTTTGATCAAACCTTGATGACCCGAGTTTCAGACAATACTGCAATTGTAAGAGTCAAGTGATGTTTTCCACCAGTGGTTTGATATGAATTAGTAATCATATAAAAAATAATTGAGAATATGGGATTTCAAGGTGTCCGGTGGTTTTACTTCAGAAAAACCTTAATGATATCTCGAGGTTAATAATATCGCAGGTGTGAGTGGAAATGCCTGTACTGTTTGTAATTTGGACAAAAGAGCCCGGAATTCGAATCGGCGGAGAAAGAGCAAGTCAGGCAAACAAGGGCTTTTGCCCGGCTGAAAATCTTGTTGATATCATCATATTGCCACTGGCTATGGGAATTTTTGTCTCCCCAATTTTCGTGAACAAATTTGATTGCCTGCAAGGCTTTGGTCGTTAAAACTGGCGGGTGAGTTAAAGGATCGTCTGTTTTCTCATTGGGTTTGGCTTAAAATGCCGGGCAGGTGTGAAAATGGCAGCGGGCCGTTTATAATGGACAGACAGAAAGTGAAAAGAGGCTGCATGAAAATGGCTGGAGTGCCTGGCGCAACGCGAATTCTTGGGAATATTCAATCGCTCAGGGCTGTTGCGGCGTGGGCGGTGGTTTATTATCATTATGTTCATCATTTATATGACCTGAAACCAACTTCGCTGGTGCTTAAAGCTGTCTGTTTCTATGGGAATTTCGGGGTCGATCTGTTTTTTGTGATCAGTGGCGTGATCATGTTTTATTCGGTAAGCCAGCGACAGGTGTCGGCCAGAGAGTTTATCAGTAAAAGGCTTGTGCGCATTGTGCCGGCTTACTGGTTTTATTCGTTGTTGCTCTTTCTGCTGGTGATTTGCCCGGTTGAACTTTTGCGGCCTGATGTGCCTTACACCTGGAAGACTCTGGCTGAATCGATTGTCTTTATGTCCGACGACTCTGACCCTGGTGGTGCCAAGGCCCCGCTGCTTTATGTGGGCTGGACTTTGACATTTGAGATGATCTTTTACAGCATTTTTGCGGCAGGGCTGGTTTTGCCAACGCGTCGAAAGCTATTACTTGTGTTTTTGGCTGTGCTGATGATTCCGGTTGTGTGGCCGGCAACGTGGCCCGCCGCCAGGGTTCTGCGAGATTATCGCATGTTTGAATTCGCCACCGGCATGGCGGCCGGTGCGTTCTGGCTTCGATTTCAATCAAAATGGAAATTTCATGATCTGCTGGCAGGGCTTTTCATTATGACAGGTCTTGCCATGCTGGTGCTGATGAGAGGCCCCTATTATATGGCTGGCCGGGTTCTGGCAGCGACATTCATTGTGCTGGGGGCTTTATTTGACCAGACATTAGTGAGATTCAAATTGTCAAAGTGGCTTGGTAAACTGGGCGATTATTCGTATTCAACTTATCTGGTGCACCCCATCGTCATGATGCTTTTTTACAGGTGTTTTGGAAACAGCATGAGCCGGCGAGAGGAATGGCTTTTGATTATGGTTATTACGCTGGTGGTTTATGGTATTTCAGTGATGAGCTGGCGATGGGTGGAAAACGGCCCGACGCGACATGCCTTTGAAAAACTCATGCGAAGAATCGGTTTAAACCATGAAATGAAAAGCGGATCACTATGAATTTTTGGCAATCTGTAACCGGCCAGCAGATGATAGGTTAAGACGTCAAAAAATTTACGATTTGGCTTTCTTTTCGCTGAGAACGTCAAGGCCCATGGCCACGCTGCCCGAGGCGAGCATGATGACAAATTCATAAGTGAGCAGGCTGGTGGCGTTGCGGTCAACCCAGTCGGCGAATTCAAGCGAGCGATTGTCAACCCTGGCCGTCTGGCCCTTGGCTTTGTCCTGGGCCTGAATGGTCTTCAGGGCCGGCACCATCAGCCACGACAGAATGGTCATGACAAAGAGCGTGCTTGTGACCAGCATGACGACATACAGGATATTTGGCGGTTTGACGTTACGCAGGCTTGGTGGCATGGTGGCAAGTTGATTTTGGTAAGGTGCGCAGGTTGGGGTCAGGCGGCATGGGCCGCCCGCCCCTCATGTTCCTGCAGGCGATGATCAGGTGATTTTGAGTTGGTGTTGATCAGGCGCCGTCGAATACCCAGTTGTAGCCGGCCAGGTCGTAGCTTACGACACCTTCCGGGAACCAGAGGGCGATTTCGCGGGCGGCTGATTCAGGTGAATCGCTGCCGTGAACAAGGTTGTTCTGCTTGCTGATGGAGAAATCGCCGCGAACAGTGCCTGGGGCAGCGGCAGCGCCGTTGGTGGCACCCAGCAGGTTACGGACAACGCTGATGGCTTCGTTGCCTTCCAGAACGCCCGCGACCACTGGCCCGCCGGTGATGAAGTCAATCAGGCCGCCGAAGAAAGGCTTACCGTTGTGTTCGGCATAGTGTTTTTCGGCCAGGGCTTTCTCAACCTGAATGAGCTTGAGGCCGACGATTTTGAGGCCTTTGGCTTCAAATCGGGCGAGGATGGTTCCTGCCAGGCGGCGCTGAACACAGTCGGGCTTGAGAATAATGAGCGTTCGTTGCATTCCGGAAAAATCTCCACTGGTGATTGCATGAGTGATTGCAGCCCGAAGACGAGCCCGGCCACCTTCACTGAATTGATTCATTTCCGGCCTCGGCCGGAAGGAACAATTTAAATTTAAGATTTTTCAAGTATTTC
>JBJTRR010001030.1:0-1952 GCA_046076185.1 bacterium
TTTTTCTCGGCAGTGTCGTTGACTTTGGATTCGAATTTCTTGGTCAATTCCTGAATTTCTTCCTTGCAGGATTTGCAGTCGTCTTCAGTGATCAGCTTGTCGGTCTGGAGCTGGTCGGCGTGCTTGTTGCCGTCGCGGCGGATGTTGCGGATGGCAACGCGGGCCTCTTCCGCCAGGTCTTTGACACGTGTCGATATCTTCTTGCGCTGTTCGACAGAGAGCGAAGGCACGTTCAGGCGGATGACCTTGTTATCTGACATAGGTGTGAGGCCGAGTTCGCTTGCCTGGATGGCTTTGACGATCTCGCTGATGGCACTGACGTCGAACGGACGGATCAGGATCTGCTGCGGCTCGGGGGTTGAGAGGTTGGCCAGTTGCTTGAGCGGGGTGGGTGAACCGTAGTAATCAACACGGATCGACTCGACGAGGCCAGTGCTGGCTCGGCCTGTGCGAATGCCCCGGAACTGATCGCCCAGCAGGGCGACCGATTTTTCCATGCGCTCTTCGGTTTCCAGAAGGATGTCGTCAATGGTCATGTCGCTGGTCTCCCGGTTGGTCGCGTTTTCGGCCCGTTTTTTTGGATGAGATGAGGCTGGGGAAGCTTCCGTTCCATCAGCCTGATGCATCAATTTAACCGGATTGCAGCAATCCTTCAAGTTATTGGCGATGAGGGGTCAGGGCCTTACATGCGGAAAATGGTTGACCGGCAGGGTGGCTTCGCTTCGCGAGTCGGTCTGCATTTCGCGTTTGGCTGTTCGACGTCTTTTTTTTAACGAACGAAAATGGAGCAGCGTTGCGGCCGCTGCACAACCAACTTGTGATTTTTGGAAAATCTTCACATGATTGTAGCATTGCGACTTAACGGAACCGGCAATGTCGCGAAGTGTCTGACACTACCCCCCACACAGTGTTAAGCCTGTCAGGATCACCCCACGCATGAGTGACGCTGAACCCGCCCCCACGCTGGCGAAAACCACAAGCCCGCAGCGACTGGAATCGATCGACCAGTTTCGCGGATTCACCGTGGCCGGCATGTTTCTCGTCAATTTTGCCGGTGGCTATGCCTGCATGCCCGCCTTCTTCCGGCACCATAACACCTATTGCAGTTTTGCCGACACCATCATGCCTCAATTCTTTCTGGCTGTTGGTCTTACGTATCGGCTCACATACATGCGAAGGCTTCAGGGCGACGACCCCGAATCGGCTGGCCGCCATGCCATATTGCGCAACCTTTCGCTGCTGTTGCTCGGGTTTGTCGTGCACGGGCTTGATGGTTCGGTCACAAGTTGGGCTGAATTTCAGGTGCGCGGCTGGCGGCTTTTCATTCCCGACGCTTTTGAACGGAATTTTTTCCAGACACTCACCATCATCGCCGTCACTTCGCTCTGGGTTCTGCCAGTGATCGGAAGTTCAGCCAGAGCTAGAATTTACTGGATGTTTTTCTCGGTCGTACTCTGGCTTGTCTTCGCCCTTTTGCCCGCCCCGTGGTCGGGCAAAACTTATGTTGACTTTGCGTTAAGCCGCCCGGTGATCGACGGCGGCCCGCTTGCCTTCCTCACCTGGTGCGTGCCGCTGCTGGTCGGTTCGCTCGCCTGCGACTGGATGACCCAGGCGAAAGGCTCGAGCAAAATCTGGCTGACAGCAATCCTCTTGATGGCAGGCGGTTACGGCATATCCTGCATAGGCGGCAAGTCTTTGCCGGCCCTGCCCTTTGTGCCGCCACCCGCCAGCCCGTCAGAAATGTCGGCCGGCGAAATGGCCTCGCGCATATTTTCGCGAACCGTTGCTGAAGAACAACGCGATTTCCTGAAATATCATGTCAACGCGTGGTCAATGAGCCAGCGAGTCAGCGGGCCATCCTATCTCGTTTTCAGCGCAGGCTTTGGGCTCATCGTTTTTCAGCTTTTCCGGGTCGTTTGCGACCAGCTTGGCTATCGATCGGCGGTGTTTAA
>JBJTRR010001031.1:0-3143 GCA_046076185.1 bacterium
GTGAGGAGGTGCCTGGCTATTGTGCGGAACGCAATGTGCCGGCCGATTCATCAACAGAGACTTATGTGGCGATGCGTCTGACACTTGAGAACTGGCGGTGGGCTGGTGTGCCGATTTATCTGCGCACAGGCAAGCGGCTGCCGAAGCGGACGACGGAAATTGCGATTCAGTTTCGCCGGCCGCCGGCTGCCCTTTATGAAGCGCAGAATATTCATGGCGACCAGGGTGCGAACCACCTGATTCTGCGGATACAGCCTGATGAAGGCGCCAGCCTGTTCTTTCAGGCGAAGGTGCCGGGCAGCCGCCGACGATTGCAGGAGGTGCACATGGATTTTGGATATTCAGGCACCTTTGCCGCACCGCCGCCTGAGGCATATGAACGCTTGCTGCTGGATGTGATTCTGGGAGACCAGTCATTATTTACACGAATTGACTTTGTGCTGAATTCGTGGAAATTTGTGACAAATATCATGGATACCTGGTGCGACCGCAAAATTCAGCCTTTACAGCATGCCGCAGGCACCTGGGGCCCTGCCGATGCTGAACAATTGCTGATTCGCGACGGATTTCGCTGGCGGAAACCATCCTGACAGACGTCAGAACTTTTCGGATTCTGCCCACATGGGCACAAACCGGCTGAAGCGAGTGGACCAGTCGTCAACGAGGCGGGCGATTTCCGGGAGATCTCGGGGGAGTCCTTCAGCCAGGACAGAGGCCATGGCCTGCTGGCCGAGATTGATGCGGATGATGCCCGAAGGGACAACGCGAGTGCCTGTCCACTGGCCAAGCACGGGTTTGAAGCGATCTTCGTCTTCGCCACGGATAGGCTCGGGCGTGAGCTGAACGGCGATGAGCAGGATGGCGCCGGGGCGAACACGCTTCCAGGGCGGGAACTGGCCATTGACAGCCCTGGCGAGGCGATCAGCCCAGGCCTTGATGCCAGCGGTGTCAGACCGGAGGTCGGCCGGGTGGCGGGTGATGGCCAGCACGGCCATGCCCCTGCCAAATAGTGGCAGGCGGCTTAAGCGAATGGGCCTTGAGGCATAGGCGAGAATGTCAAGCGGGGGGCTGGCAAACTCTTCGCCCTCAAGCGGCGGCCAGTCATTCGCCTTGGCCCAGACATTCCAGCTTTCAAGAAATTCGTCTTCGTACATTGGCATATCAGCATGTAATCATGCAATAGAAGACGAATATCAGAGCAAGGCAAGTTTTTCAGTGGAATCGCCGAAGGAATCAAGCTTGATGTCGTATTTTTCCATAAGGGAAAGATACATGCTGCACATTTTGCGATTTTCTTTTCCGAGATAGTTGTGGACACGGCCACCCTTGAGGCGACCACCGGCACCGCCGACGAGAACGACAGGGAGCTTGGTGGCGTCGTGGCCGCCGGTGAGCATGCTTGAGCAGTAGAGCAGAACGGAATTATCAAGGGCGGTTCGTTCGCCTTCCTGAATGGCGTCGAGCCGGCCGGCGATGTAGGCAAGCTGCTCAATAAAGAACTGGTTGACCTTGAGCCAGTCTTCGTTGTCGGTATGGGAAAGCAGGTGGTGGATCATGTAGTCCACGCCGAGGTTGGGGAAGCGCAGAGACGAGTGATCGTTATTGAGCTTCAGCGTGCTGAATCGGGTGGTGTCGGTCTGGAAGCCGAGCACGAGAATGTCGCACATCAGTCGCATGTGCTCGGCAATATCCTGGGGGATGCCATCCTTGGGCCGGGGGCGATTGGGTTTGTCAAGTGTCGGCCGCCAGCCCTGAAGTTCCTGCCTTTTGCCGGCACGGGCGATGCGATCTTCGACTTCGCGAACCGAGTTCAGGTATTCGTCGAGTTTGATCTGATCGTTGCGGCTGACCTTGCCGCGAAGGCTTTTGGCATCGGCCAGAACCGAATCAAGCACGCTGGCATCAGTGGCAGAGGCATCGTCGCGGAAGAGGCGATCAAAGGCCAGGGCCGGATAGACTTCAAGAGGCGTGGGCGTAGTGGGCGAGCTCCATGAAATGTGGGAACTGTAGATCATGGAATAATTTTTGTGAACAGAGGCCATGGAAGGCTCGCACCCGAGCACAAGGCTTGGGACTTTTGTGAGATGGCCATATTTCCGGGCAAGCATCTGATCAATGCTGGTGCCCGAACGAATGGCCCCGCCGGGGGCCAGCGGAGCACCCGAGAGAAGGTTGCCCGTCTGCGAGCTGTGAATATTACCCTTCAGGGCCTCGGCATTGTAAAGCCCCTGCACAAAATTTAATTTACTTTTGTAAGGAGCAAGCGATTCAAGCACGCGGCCAAGCTGCATCTGGCTGCCTTCGCCTTTGGCCCACCACTCGCGGCTGTGAAAGCCATTGCCTGAAAACAGGCAGGCGAATCGCACGGGCGGCTGGTTGCGGGGCGAGTCGGGGGCGGCATCATCCGCCTTGATTTTGACCGATTCCAGCCAGGGCAGGCCCACTGTTACACCCACACCTTTGAGAAAAGCTCTGCGACCGAGATGACCGTATGTTGCTGACATTGTATCTGCCTTTCTTTTTTATTTCCTGACGGCGGTTGTATTATCGTGCCGTTGACGGGTGTTGCTATTGTTTTTTCTAGTTTGAAGTGATATCGGCCGAAATGCCGCGATGATTGCGGAATTGTGGGCTGGCCACGATCTTCTGGATGGTTTCGGGAATGCCAGTGGCGGGCTTTTTCGGAAGTTGCGATAGCTCATCCAGCAGAGGGTCGTCAGAAACTATTACGCTGCGGCCCAAAGCGTAGCCCAGCAGTTTACGGTCGAACTGTCGCTGAAAATCGGCCATTCGTGTGTTTGTCAGATAGTTTCTGAGGCCTGTAAGACCGGCGAATTTTGTGCCGTCGGGCAATATCACGGATGTATCGATAGGCCGGCCGCCCAGATCGGCCTTTCGCAGGCGGCCGATTGGGTCAAAGGCTTCCAGAGCCATGCCGAAGGGGTCGATGCGGTCATGACATTTGGCACAGGCGGGGTCGGCCCGGTGCTTTTCAGTGATCTGACGCATCGTCAGGCCATTGGTGTCAAGTTCGCTCTCAGGCAGTTGTGGCACGTTTTTCGGAGGCTTGGGCAGCTTTTCGCCCAGAAGCGTTTCCAAAAGCCAGTTGCCGCGTAAAATCGGGCTGGTGCGTGAGGCACCGG
>JBJTRR010001032.1:0-1110 GCA_046076185.1 bacterium
GCAGCAATCTTGAAGGTATCAGCCAAGGCCTCTACCGCATTACGAATCCCGACGAACTCCTGCAGACGGTCGCTGCCCGACTTAAAGCCGTTCACGGTAATTTTCTCAACAAGCCACCGACATCGATCGGGTTCATAAACACCCTCACATCACTGGTTGAAAACCCAACCCCGACGGCTCGTATGAAGGTGGCCGATATTCTTGTGAATGACGACGAATTCGGTATCAATTTTCTGGTATTAACAGGCAATGATGCGGGTTTGTTCGAAATTGACGGCAAGGGCCTTTATCTCAAAGCCGGCCTGACACTTGACTATGAATCCAAAGCCTCATATTTGGTGACTGTACAGGCTATTGATACAGCCGCACCAGCCTTAAAACCCGTATCAGCTGATTTCCGGCTCGCCATTGTCAACGTGAAGGAGGCGCCGACCATCACCCTGCCAAACGACGGATTTATCGCCCAAAGCAACCGGCGAAGCCCCCTTCTCTTCAGCACTTTGCCCCTTGGCATAACGGACGCCAGGGCCAACAAGCGTGTTTCAGTTCTGCTTGCGGTTTCACAGGGCAGAATTGGAGCCATTTCCGGCCCAGGCGTGACAATCAGAAGCACGCCCGGGGCTGTCGTGTTTTCAGGTACTCTCGCCAATTTGAATCGCTTTTTTACCCGCCCCGGTGGTTCAATCTTCTATCGATCGACTTCAAAAGAACCAGGTTCTGTCAGGCTCACAATTAAGGTGCTTGAAAGAACACGCAGCGGACTTTTGCGCAGAGCAGCTTCTTCGAACATAGTGTTTAACCCGGACAATCATCAATAAGCCTCTGGGTGTTATGGAATTGCTGACATTACGATGAATGCTTTGGAGAGGCATAGCATTTGCAGCGATTCCATGCCTTGGGCCAGATTGATAGAATTCAGGAAACCCTGTCTTAACCGAAGTTTAACCTGGTCACTTGGGCTTCAAGCACAGGTTTTGAGATGGGTTCTCAATTCTGAACCGGTCCTCGGCCCTCATTGATGGAAATCTCACATGGGTGAACTCGGAAGAAAATTACGCCGGAAGTTGGCAGGTAATTCCTCGAAATTGTCAACGATTCTCCCGAAACGTG
>JBJTRR010001033.1:0-1918 GCA_046076185.1 bacterium
GACATTATCAATCAAAACCAGACAAAACAATAACAAACTCCATTGGTATGAAGCTTGTACTCATCCCCAAGGGGAAGTTTATGATGGGTTCACCAGCTGAAGAACCAAACCCAAAAGACGACGAGCGTCTTCACGAAGTGACTATCAGCCGCGATTATTTCATGGGGATAACTGAAGTAAAACAAGACCAATACAAGAAAGTTATGGGGAAAAACCCAAGTCAATTTTCAGGTGATAATGTTAGTTTATCTAGTCGTCCCTGAAAAACACCTGATTGAATTTTTTTGACGTTTTACAGTCGGAATTCACAAAAATGATTTGAAACTGATCACATCAGATGGTCATAACATCATGTCCATTTCGACAAAACAGTCTTAATTGTAAGATCATCAGTGCTGCAATCAAACAATTCATCGCAAAAATAACCCACCGTAATAGTTTACGCAGGTTAAATCCAATGCCAGCCATCAGGGCGTTAATTTTGTCACCTGCAACACCCCTCAAATAATTTCGATCCATCCGGTGGTCTGACTTCAAATGCCCAATAATTGGCTCTACGGCTGATCGACGCTTGAGTAATCGTCTTATCCCAGGCGGCAGGCTACGCGACAGTTTCTTCACAATGCGAACTGTTGCACTGCCCTGGTAATCGTGTCCCTTATAACCCTGATCTACAACAACATCATCTGGATTAGCCCCTGTCAGTCGCTCCATTTGTGAAATACAAACAGCCAGAGTGTGACCATCAAAAGGACTACCTTCAAATGCCTGAATACCAAGCACCCAGTTCGACCGGACACTACTCACCAAACCAACCTTGCAGCCAAATTCGTATCTCTTGTGTGCCTTGCCCTTCGAAATACAATTCACCTCTGGTGCATGCATGCTGTAAAGTTTGTTCTTGCTGGTTTTTGTCTGCTGCAATAAACGATTTGCATTTTGTAACATGTTTCGCAGCTTATCATCCTTAATCTGTCCGTTCTCTTTGGGAGCATTTCTTTCAAGTACGCGAACAATCCTGCCGAGCATTGTCTTAAGGCTCTTTTCTTCTCGGGATGCACGCTTGAACTGCTTTGCATGACTGTATTTGGATTGTCTGATCAGAGCAGCCTTGCCTGCTTTTTGATATGTTTCTTTAAGTTTGATTCCAATCTGTTTGGCACGTCGTACAAGAATCAATCTGGCCTTTTGATACAATCGACTATCGGTTGGAAATGCAATTGCCTTTTCCTGAACAGTCGTATCCACTGTTACCTGCCTCAGATCTGACTTTGAAATGGCTTTCATTTCAATACCGGTTTCAAGAATGATTTTTAACAGTAATTCAATTCTTTCAGGCTTGATTCGATGTCGCCAGCGACTGAGGCTTGAAGGATCAATCGGCATTTCATGCTGAAAATAATGAAATCCGCAAAAGGCTTGCCAGTAAGGGTTCTCAACCCATTGTTCGAGAAGTTGTTCGTCGCTCAGATTGTAGGTTGCCTTGAGATAAAATAATGCAACCATGATGCGAGTGTTAATTCCAGGCCGACCTGTCTGGCTGTCATAACAGGGAGCGATTTCCTTGTCGAACCTTGTCCAGTCGATTCGACTGGCAAGCACCAGAAGCGGGTGATCTGGATTGAGAATTTGATCAAAGTGAGCCCGGAAGAGATCGGCGGGCGTGAAATTGGGCTTCGGCGTCATGCAAAATCCCTAGGTTTTCTGAGTATTCATTTATGGAACATTATGGATTTTACAGTAAATGAATGGCGAAATAAACAGAAATACAAGCGGTATCGACTGTTTTTCAGGGGCGACTAGATATTGATAATCACAAACGGTCCTTCACATACCAGAATCGCTGGTCAAAAGATACAGCGAACTTAGTGAATCCACTACCTGTGGTTAACCCGGAAATTAAATTAATCATGCCCGA